>CANQWW010000001.1 GCA_947627655.1 uncultured Acinetobacter sp.
CCTGTGCCAGTAGCTCGAATGCATAATCACTTTCCAGCAGTACCGGACGCTCCAGCAAAGCATCATAGGCTGCTTTGAGCTGGGATGAGAATTCATGGATCCCCTGCGAGGCACGATTATCGGTATGTGCCATCAGTTCAGCAGCTTGCTGACTTAACAATTCGATATAGGCCGGGTATTCGTCCTGGGCACGGGTATCAAATTCGAATTCCGCATCCAGTAACTGGTCAATATTCAGCTCAACCAGTCGTGTCACCAGCCCCTGAGATTGGGCGGCATCCTGTTCTTCGGCTTTAGTAAAGCCATAAGCGTTCCAGGCATCGTCAAAAGTACGATAAATCGCATCAAGTTTTGCTGCATCATTTTGCTTTAACAGGTGCAGGTAATCACTGACAAATTCTGAATATTGTTGCAGCAGGGCCATTTCTCTGGAAGCTGAAGAAATTTCATCCTGTACCAGCGTCTTGAACAGATTCTCAATTTTGACACTGGCCTCACAAATCTGGTCGATCTGTGCCATGGATGAACTGCCACGCAAGGTATGCAGGGCACGAATCAAACTGTTGTAATCCTGCTTGGTATTGTCTTCATGTTGCAGGAATTCATGCAAGGTGGCCAAATGCTCTGCTGCCTCTTCCACAAAGATGGCCACAGTTTCTTCAATATCGCTGCGCTGTGCTGCAAGCACTTCAACTTCATCTTGCTCTGTCACTGAGGAAGGTTCAACAGCATCCGCCAGCTCTAGACCGGTGTACTGGTTTTCGGCTGTCAAACTGTCTGCCAGCTGTAATAGTTCTTCCAGTGCAGGCTCTGGTGTCAGCTGCTGCTGCAGTTGCTGACCCAGCAACACGACCGGGCGTAAATCTACAGTTAAATGCTGGACCTGCTTGAAGCACGGGTACAGGATATATTGATAAATATTTAAGCTTGCCTGAGCAAACTTCTGAATGGTCGGCGTCAGGGAAATTGAACCGGACAGCACCCGATTGAGGGTGTCTTCAACGGCCCAGGCCATTTCGCCCGCCTGTTTTGCCCCCACCATCCGGCCGGAGCCTTTTAAAGTATGAAAATGGCGGCGAATGGTCGTAAGGGTTTCCTGGTGATCAGGCGTAGCAAGCCACTGTGGAAACAGAGCATTTAACTCGACAAAAATCTCTTCGATCTCTTCGACAAAAATCTCTAAAATTTCAGCATCCTGATCAAGATAACTATCTTCAGGTAATGCTATCATTTCTACTAAATCTTTTAATATTTCTTTCATAGCAAAGGCTTCTTACGTTTTGCCGCCAAGCAAGGCGTCCAACTTCATGATAACTGTCAGGTGTGACCTAACCAGTGAAGTTAAGTCCATCTTGTCGAGGCTGGATCTGTAATTGAGATGTGTCTTCACCTCAGTCAAGACACATCCTTTCCCCCAAAATTCTCTGACTTATTCTGGAAGTTTAAAGTCAGATACAGATTCACGTAATGCATCGGCCATGTTTGCAAGTTCAGATACCGAACGTGCTGTATCAAAGGTTGCAGTCGTCGTTTGAGACGTAATTTCCTGTACGACATTCATCGTAGTGGCGATATGACCCGCAGACGCTGCCTGCAGTTTCGCTGCATCGGAAATGTTCGCAATCAGTTTCGCCAGGTTATTCGATACCGTCTGAATTTCATCTAGCGCCACACCCGCATCCTTGGACAAGTTCGCACCACGCACAACCTCGGCAGTGGTATGTTCCATCGAAATTACGGCTTCATTGGTATCGGTCTGAATGGTTTTTACCAGGCCTTCAATCTGCTTGGTTGCCGATGCCGAACGTTCCGCAAGACGCTGAACCTCGTCCGCAACCACGGCGAAACCGCGACCTGCCTCACCGGCCATAGATGCCTGAATCGCAGCGTTCAATGCCAAGATGTTGGTCTGGTCAGCAATATCGTTAATCAGGGCAACGATGTTACCAATCTCTTGTGAAGACTCACCAAGACGTTTAATACGTTTTGAAGTTTCCTGAATCTGTTCACGAATGGTATCCATACCGGCAATCGAACGGTTTACCACATCTGCACCATTGGCGGCAATCTGTACCGAACGCTCCGCAACCACGGCAGACTCTTCTGCGTTGGCAGATACCTGGTCAATCGACAGTGCCATTTCGTTAATCGCTGCAGATGCACCGGCAATTTCTTGCGCCTGATGTTCAGATGCTTCCGCCAACTGGTTGGTAATACTTTGCGTCGTTGCCGTATATTGCGCTACTTCCTGAGACGTTTCAGTAATACGCGACACCAGGTCACGCAACTGATCAATCGCAAAGTTAATGGAGTCGGCAATTGCACCGGTAAAGTCTTCCGATACAGTTGCGTATGAACGTAAGTCACCATCTGCCAGGTCGGCAATCTCATCCAGTAAACGTAAAATCGCATTCTGGTTACGGTCATACTCTTCTTGCAGGCGGGTTACACGCTGTTTATCCGATGCTCCACGCAGACCCAACAGTTTGAATACACAAATCAGGAAGCCAGTTAATAATAGAATCAGCAAGATCGCTGGAGCTGCAGTTTTCCAGCCACTATTGCCTGACAGTTTGTTCAGGTTATTTAAAAGCTCATCCGACTGGGCGAAAATGGACGCAGATGCCTGACGTACTTTTACAATTTGTGCTGAGTTTTGCAAAATAGTCGACGCGGCAGCCAGCAGGACTTCATCATATTCTGTCTTGATGCCTTCCAGGGTTTCACGCAGGTTTGGATCATCAATCCGCTGTACGCCCAGTTGTGCAGAACCGCTTAATTGTGCATTCAGATAAGAACCAAAAGTCTCGGTATCGGCACTGAAGTCATCGGCAGATTCACGCGAGCTATCCGTACCGGTCAATACCAGACTGATCGAACGCAAAATACGTTCAGCAATGAAGACCTGGTTTTTAGCAATCACCACCTGGTTCGATGGCATATTCTGATGGGCCATCTGGTCCACCATCAGGTTATATTCGGCCTGAATTCCCGGAATCGTTTCACCAATCGCAATGTTGGTATCATACAGCTGGTTAATAATTTTTTGTTGTGAAGCAATCAGCTCAATATTGGAAGAGACTTCTTGCCATTGCTGGTCTACGGTCCGCATCGCTTCATTATTGGCATGAATGCTTTTGACTGTTTCCAGGTTTTCAGCAAAAGAATTTTGCGAATCGGTCAGATTTTTCATGGCTTCAGGTGTACCTGAAGCAGTTGCCTCAGTCGCCTGACGCGAAATCGTTTGTGAAAGCAGACGCAGATCACCCAGGCTACGGGTTAGCTCGTTCCCGCGCGGCACACTGTAGAAAAGATATAATAAGGTGATGGTTGCGGCCAACAGGCAGCCAATTGCCCCATAAATATAAGGTTTAGACTTCTCACTATCACCAAATACACGTGATAACTGATCGGTTTGTGATTGAATCTTTGCAAATAAGGCATTGCCGCGTTTACGGCCTCCGCCCTCACCTGTATTTTTTTTCTTAAGCTTAAAGCCCATAGAGCCTCTCCCCGAATTTACGCCCGCTGAGTATCGTGCGACAAATTAATTTATAAATTTTATAGCTGCATTCATATATTTTGGATTTTGCAACAATCGACTGAACAGAAACACATGCCATTGCTGATGGTGCTGATGAAAATAGCCCTGACAGTATTCTTGCAGGTGCTGATCCAATTCAGTATTTTTAGAAAAGAAACTTTTCTTATTAAAATGTTGAATCCCCAAAACCTGGTCAACGACCAGACCGACATATTGTTCATTATGGTGAATACATAAAACTTTTTGAGCAGGTGAATATTGGCTTTTATGTCCAGCTATATATTGTGCCAAATCAGAAACTGCCAGTAATCTGCCCCGAATATTTGCCAGTCCCTGGACCCAAGGCTGGGTATTTGGAACCGGCGTATATGTCGGTGGATAGATGACTTCAGCTACTTCCCCCAGCGGAGCAACAAAATATTGCCCCATCATCTCAAAAGCTATGCCTGACCATCGGTTTGCTTCATTTTCATTGGAAACGTAGTTTTTATTACCCCGTTTAGCAATGCGAAGCAGTTCGATAAATCCGTTCGCTGCCATAGCATTTTATCCTACATTTTTATTCTACATTGAGGTGTTGCTTGATCACATCAATTAACTGGTTTTCGTCTACCGGTTTGGTGAGATAGTCTGCCGCCCCCTGACGTTTCCCCCAGACCCGGTCAGTCGCCTGATCTTTGGTGCTGACTATTACAATCGGAATATGCTTTGTGGTCGCTCCACGTGCGATCTGGCGTGTCGCCTGAAATCCGTTGACGCCTGGCATCACCACATCCATCAACACCAGATCAGGCAATTCCGCCTGTGCCATGGTCACCCCATCGGCACCATTGGATGCTTCCAGCACTTCAAAACCGTTTTTATTCAAAATTTCACGAAAACGGAAGGTTTCTGTTGGTGAATCATCAACTATTAGAATACGTGCCATGCCCCTGTCCCCCAAAAAATTATAAAATTAAGCACCGATATGGTTGCGGATTGCATTTAGCAACTCATCTTTACTGAATGGCTTGGTCAGATATTCATCTGAACCGACCACACGCCCCTTGGCCTGGTCGAACAAACCATCTTTACTTGATAGCATAATAACAGGAGTGTTCTGATAATTTTGAGAGTTTTTAATCAAGGCACATGTTTGATAACCGTCTAGGCGCGGCATCATGATATCCACAAAAACAATATCCGGATTTGACTCTGCAATTTTAGATAATGCTTCGAAACCATCTACTGCAGTGATCACTTCACAACCTTCACGCTGAAGAAGAGTTTCTGCTGTACGACGAATAGTTTTTGAATCATCAATGACCATGACTTTTAGGTTTTGGAATTTATCGTCCATTATTTAACCCTTCCCCTTATTAGAAACTATAAGCGCGATCAGGCTTATAGCAGAACTTTAAAATGATTTTGGATTATATTTAACATATCTGTCTTGGCATTATCAATGAACATTTTCTACCCAAGTCGTCAGAATTTTCTTATTTCAATAACAGATTCACACTTTCTTCGGTCCAATGATTTTTTTTGACAGACGCTAGTTTTTTATTGTCATAATAAAGACTAATATATCGCCATTATTACTTTAAAATAAGTATTTTAGTCAACTTTAAAATTACGATATTAATCAAATTTTATTTTGGGGATCAAACATGAGTCAGTGTTCGGAACAACCTGTATCTACTGATCAGGCAAAATCCATTCTGCGAAGAACGACCGTGCTGCTTGTCCTCTTGCTACAGGCCACGCTTACCCTTGCCAGCGCCTCAAGCGATACTCCAGCTAAAGCAAAATGGTATCGTTATTATGACAGCAAAGGGATTGCCAATATCAGCAGCAACGTGACCCCAAACCATATCCGCTATGGTTATGAAGCGCTAGATCAAAACATGCAGGTGATCCAGCGGGCCAAACCTTATAACGTCGAGGCTGATATTCGCCAGGCGCCAAAACGTGCGGCGCAAGCACAGCAGCAGGCTGAAGACTTAAGAATTAAACGTGCCTATAATAATAGTCATACTGCACGCCAGAAAAAGAATGAAACCTTGGCACAGCTGAAAAAACAGATCACTTTTCAGCAGGAGCAGCTAAAACAGTTACAAAATGACCGAATCATGTTTATCCGTCAGGAACGTGAGTTCTTGCGTAAAGGTCAAAATGTGCCAGCACATCTAAAAACCACACTAACCAATAATGAAAAAAACCTGAACGCCCAAAAAGAAAATATTCAATCTTTACAAAGTCGCTATCGAAACAAAGAAGCAGAATACGACAGAATTATCCAGCGTTTAAAAGCACTGGAATAATTTTGCATTCCTGATGCAGCTTCTCTAGAAAGCGCGATAAAAGGACTCCTATGCACCCTGCACCGTATACTCATGTTTTTACCAAAACCTGCCGCGCTACTTTTGTCTTCAGCCTGCTCTGTACGAGTCTGCTGTTAAGTGCATGCAGCCAACAGGATGCTGAACCGGCTTCTCCCCCAGTTCAGCAAAAGATTGAACTGATCGCCCAGGATCTGGTGGCCGTGAAAACCGGGAATGCCGTGCAGCGAACCAGCTTTAGCGGTACGATTCGTGCTATTAATCAAAGCAGCATCCAGGCTCAGGTGACGGCAACCGCCAGCAGTGTCAATGCCCAAGTCGGCCAGCGGGTCCAGAAAGGTCAGGTGCTGGTGCAATTAAATAATCAAGATAATACCGCCCGTCTTGCACAGGCTCAGGCCAATCGCGCCTCGGCCCAGGCCCAGGCCAATCAGGCCCGGGTGATGATGGAGCGTAAACAACGCTTATTGAATCAGGGTTTTATTTCCAAAGCTGAATATGAGCAAAGCCGGGTTGACTATCAGACTCAGCTGGAAAATGTGCGCGCGCAACAGGCCAATGTCGATATTGCACAAAAAGCGGATCGTGATGGCGTCATTCGCAGTCCAATCAGTGGTGTGGTGACCCAGCGTCAGGTCGAACCTGGTCAAACGGTTTCTGCCGGTCAGACCCTTTTTGAAATCATCGATCCAGATCAACTAGAAATCCAGGCCAAAGTACCAAGTGATATGCAGGCTGATCTCAAAGTCGGTAGCAAGCTTGAATATCGTCTTCAAGGCAATCCAAATCTGTTGACTGCGACGATCAGCCGGATTTCGCCAATTGCCGATCAGGCCAGCCGTCAAATCGAATTCTTTGCACGGCCGCATGAAACCATCACCTCACTCAGCATAGGCGCTTTTATTGAAGGGGAGATCCTCAGTGCGCGCCAGGTGTCTGGTCAGCTGATTCCGCTGGATAGTATCCGCGATATACAGCAACAGCCTTATGTCTGGGTGATCCGTCAGCATAAAATCCTCAAGGTCAATGTAGACGTCTTGGAACAACGTTATAACGATAATCTCGCGGTGGTTCGTGGTCTTGAAAACAGTGATCAGATCAGCCGTGTCAGCTTCACGGATGCCGATATCCATAAAACCGTCAGCATCGGCCAAAACTAGATTATTAAAGGATTAATAAGATGTGGTTGACGCGTATTAGTGTGAAGTTTCCCGTATTTACTATCATGATGATGTTCTGTCTGATGGTGCTGGGCCTAGCCTCCTGGCAACGTATGGGCGTAGAAGAGTTTCCAGATGTCGATTTTCCCTTTGTGGTAATTTACACCAGCTATCCAGGTGCATCACCAGAAACCGTAGAATCTGAGATTACCAAAAAGCTGGAAGACCAGATTAATACCATTTCTGGTCTCAAGCAGGTCATTTCCCAGTCCAGTGAAGGTCTGTCGATGATTACGGCAGAATTTAACCTGGATATTCCGTCCCCGACCGCTGCCCAGGATGTCCGCGACAAGATTGCCTCCGTGACCGCCGAGTTCCGCGATGAGATTCAGGAACCTATAGTGGAACGTTATGACCCTTCTGCCAATGCGGTAATGTCAGTGGTCTTTGAATCCGATACTATGGATTTAAAATCGCTGAGCTCTTATCTGGATCAGCGTATCGTACCGCAACTGCGCACGGTTCCCGGCGTAGGTACAGTCAACCTGCTGGGTGATGCCCCGCGTCAAATCCGGATTCAGGTGGAACCACAAAAGCTGCAAGCCTTTGGCATTGGCGTAGATAGTGTCATCAATACCTTAAAATCAGAAAACATTGAATTACCTGGTGGAACATTGAAGTCGGGTAATTCAGAGCTGGTCGTTGAAATTAATGCCAAGGTTTTACATCCGCTGGCCTTTGGTGACCTGGTGATTGCCAATAAAAATGGCGCACCGATTTTCCTGCGACAAGTCGCCCAGATCGAAGACAGCCAGGCTGAACTAGAAACGGGAGCCTTTTTAAATGGCAAAGCTGCTGTGGCCGTCGACATTCTGCGCAGCTCAGATTCCAATGTGATTGAAGTCGTCGATCAGACGTATAAAACCCTGGAAAACATCAAGGCTCAATTGCCGCAAGGCACCAGCTTGAATGTGGTGGTGGACTCATCCAAGAGTATCCGTGGCACCATCGGTGATGTCGCCCGTACTATTATTGAAGGTGCGGTACTGGCGGTGCTGATTGTTCTGCTGTTCCTTGGTTCTTTCCGCTCTACGGTGATTACCGGCATGACCTTACCGATTGCCCTGCTGGGGACACTGACCTTTATCTGGGCTTTTGGTTTTAGCATCAACATGATGACCCTGCTCGCGCTCTCACTCAGTATCGGCTTGCTGATTGATGACGCCATTGTGGTGCGGGAAAATATCGTGCGGCATGCAGATATGGGCAAGGATCATGTCACTGCTGCACTGGATGGGACTAAGGAAATCGGCCTGGCGGTTCTGGCCACCACCCTGACCATTGTTGCGGTATTTTTACCTGTTGCCTTCATGGGTGGAATTATTGGCCGCTTCTTCTACCAGTTCGGGGTCACGGTCAGTATTGCCGTGCTGATTTCGATGTTTGTCAGTTTTACCCTAGATCCGATGCTGTCTGCCCACTGGGCGGAAAAGAAAAAAGACCCGAATAAGCAGCCGGGCCGGGTGAAACGTTTTTTTAGCTGGATTTCTAATAAGCTGGACAACTTAAGCCATGTCTATGAAAAACTGCTCAAGCTTGCCCTGCGCTTTAGAGTCATTACCTTATTAATCGCAGTGGCTTCGCTGTTTGGCGCGCTTGGATTGTCAAAAATGATTGGGACCGAGTTTGTACCTGTGCCAGACAAAGGTGAAATCCGGATTAAATTTGAAATGCCGGTCGACGCCTCACTGGAATATTCTCAAGCGAAGCTACAGCAGGTTGATCGGATTCTGCATCAGCATCCGGATGTACAGGCCACGTATGGCGTGATCAACGGCGTGACGGATCGCGGTAAGAATCATGTCAGTATTCGGGTGACGGTCACCCCACGTACCGAACGTGAGAAAACCCTGACCGATCTGAACAATGAGTTCCGCGATCGTCTGCAGTCGGTGGCCGGGATTAGCATTACCTCGGTCGCCTCTGCCGATGAAACTGTCTCTGGTGGGCAAAAGCCGATTATGATTTCGATTAAAGGCCCAGATCTGGATGAATTACAAAAGATCTCCGATCGCTTTATGCAGGACATGGCCAAAATTGAAGGGATTGTTGATCTGGAAAGTTCATTAAAAGAACCCAAACCAACCTTGGCAATACAAATCAACCGGGTGCTGGCCAGTGATTTAGGCCTCTCGGTTAATCAGATTGCCAACGTGATCCGTCCTTTGATTGCCGGTGATGATGTCACCACCTGGCAGGATAAAAAAGGCGAAAGCTATGATGTGAATCTGCGTTTAAGTGAAGACCGGCGTAGTTTGCCCACTGATATCCAGAACCTATACCTCAGCTCCTCTAAAACCGATGCCAATGGTCAGCCGATTATGGTGCCTTTGTCGAGTGTGGCAAAACTGGAAGAAAAATTCGGTGCCTCGCAAATTAACCGTCGTGATCTGGCCCGGGAAGTTCTGGTCGAAGCCAATACGGCTGGACGTCCTGCGGGTGATATTGGTCGGGATATTGAAAAATTGCAGGCTGACTTCGACTTACCGCCCGGCTATAGTTTTGATACCCAAGGCTCAAATGCGGATATGGCCGAATCTGCCGGCTATGCGTTGACGGCGATTACCCTGTCGATCGTGTTTATTTATATTGTGCTCGGATCACAGTTCAACAGCTTTATCCACCCGGCTGCGATTATGGCGTCATTACCCTTGTCATTGATCGGCGTATTCCTTGCGCTGTTTCTGTTTAATTCGACCATGAACCTGTTCTCGATCATCGGCATTATCATGCTGATGGGTCTGGTGACCAAGAATGCCATTCTGCTGATCGACTTTATCAAGAAAGCCATGGACCGAGGTGAAGAGCGTTATGATGCCATTATCGCCTCGGGTAAAACCCGTTTACGTCCAATCCTGATGACCACCAGCGCGATGGTCATGGGCATGGTGCCGCTAGCTCTGGGTCTAGGTGAAGGTGGTGAACAAAGTGCGCCTATGGCCCATGCTGTGATTGGAGGCGTCATTACTTCTACTCTGCTAACCTTGGTGGTTGTTCCCGTGATCTTTACCTATCTGGATGACTTTAAGAATTTTATGC
Organism: uncultured Acinetobacter sp.; assembly: GCA_947627655.1. Lineage (GTDB taxonomy): Bacteria > Pseudomonadota > Gammaproteobacteria > Pseudomonadales > Moraxellaceae > Acinetobacter. The sequence goes on from CANQWW010000001.1 coordinate 10,125, forward strand.
TGCGCCAAGTACGTAAAATCATGTCATAATTCCCAATCATGTAATGAGGTGACATTCAAGAATGTTCGCCTCATTTTTTATTGTATAATCTCTGCTTTAACGCTTAATTTTTTAGGACAGTTTCCATGCGCGCGAGTCGCTTTTTATTTGCAACGTTAAGAGAAACCCCGAACGATGCTGAAGTTATTTCACATCAGCTCATGCTTCGTGCCGGTATGATTCGTAAATTGGCTTCAGGCTTGTACACCTGGTTGCCGATGGGCGTTCGCGTATTAAATAAAGTTGCAGCGATCGTTCGCGAAGAAATGAATAATGCGGGTTCACTGGAAGTCTTGATGCCCGTGACTCAACCTGCTTCTCTGTGGGAAGAATCTGGTCGTTACGTACAGTATGGTCCTGAATTATTACGCTTTAAGGATCGTCATAGCAATGACTTTGTACTTGGCCCAACCCATGAAGAAGTGATTACCGATCTTGCACGTAATGAATTAAAAAGCTACAAGCAATTGCCTGCAAACTTCTACCAAGTACAAACCAAATTCCGTGATGAGATTCGCCCACGTTTTGGCGTGATGCGTTCACGTGAATTCATCATGAAAGATGCCTACTCTTTCCATGCTGACCAAGAATCACTGCAAGAAACTTACGACAACATGTACGAAGCATACTGCAAGATCTTTACTCGCTTAGGTCTGGATTTCCGTCCAGTACAAGCGGATACCGGTTCAATCGGTGGTTCAGGTTCGCATGAATTCCATGTATTGGCTTCAAGTGGTGAAGATGATATCGCATTCTCTACAGAATCTGACTATGCAGCCAACGTTGAGATGGCTGAAGCCGTTCTAGTAGGTGAACGTGCTGCGCCGACTCAAGAGCTGAAAACTGTTGATACGCCAAACCAGAAAACCATTGCTGATGTATCGACTTTCTTAGGTACTGACCCTTCACATTCAGTCAAAGCATTACTGGTTCAAGGTGTTGCAACTGAAGCAGATAAAGTAGCACCAGTAGTGGCCTTATTCCTGCGTGGCGATCATGAACTGAATGAAATTAAAGCTGAGAAACATCCTTTAATTGCTGCTCCTCTTGCATTTGCAACTGAAGAGCAATTACAAGCACTTGGTTTAACAGCTGGTTTTGTCGGTCCTCAAGGTCTAGTAGAAAAAGGCCTGACCGTGATTGTTGACCGTGCAGCTTCTGTACTTTCCGACTTTGTTGCAGGTGCAAACGCAGCAGACCAGCATGCGACTGGCGTAAACTGGGAACGTGATGCACAGTTTACCGAAGTCTATGACTTGCGTAATGTGGTTGAAGGCGACCCATCTCCAGATGGTAAAGGCACACTGCAAATTAAACGTGGTATTGAAGTCGGTCATATTTTCCAGTTAGGTCAAAAATACTCTGAAGCATTGGGCTGTAAAGTCCTAGGCAAAGATGGCAAACCAGCTGTTGTCACAATGGGTTGTTACGGTATCGGTGTGACGCGTGCAGTTGCATCTGCTATTGAGCAAAACTATGACGAAAAAGGCATTATCTGGCCTGAAGCAATTGCTCCTTTTGAAGTTGCCATCGTACCGATGAATGCACACAAATCGCCACGTACTCTAGAAGCTGCTGAAGCGCTGTATGCAGAACTACAAGCTGCTGGTTTCGACGTACTGCTGGATGACCGTGATGAACGTCCAGGCGTGAAATTCTCTGATCTTGAGATTACCGGTATTCCACACCGTATCGTGATTGGAGAGAAAGGGCTCGATGCTGGTACTTTTGAATATAAAGGTCGCCGTGATGCAGAGTCTGTAAACTTATCGCAAGAAGAATTATTGGCAAAAATTGCAAAATAATTTTCTGAAGAAATAAAAAAATCCCGCCAATGCGGGATTTTTTTATTTCTTGATTTAGCAGAACTTATAACCACCAAAACAGTTAGGGGTTACTTTTTGATTTTGTAATAATTTATCAGTTAAAGTCAGTTGAGCTGGGCTACCATTGATATAGTTGGTAAATCCACCAACATCAATATTTAATTTACGTACTACCGCTACGTTTGCTAGTGAGCCTATCGCTTCAATAGCGTTAACATCAATCAGGTTTTCCGGTTTTAACAAAAAGTCACTAATTGCTGTAGCCACTTGGGGTAACACATACGAAATATCGACTTGATCTTGTGTTTTTAAATAGCCTAAATCTATAGGATCCTTAAATGACATCCACCAACCCGGTTGGGCGATATCTGCCTCATCAGAACCTTGCCACTTCACGGCTTGGCTTTGCAGTGATAAATAGCCTCCCGTACCATTCAAAGGAATATTATGAATCATATTCAGTGCCTGGTTAAAAGTAATATCAAGATTTAAGTTATCTAAACTTGATCCTGAATCCATTTTGAAAAATGAGTGTGTTCCAAGATTTATACCGAATAAACTAATCAACGCGGGAAATTCCACATACAACTGATCATTGGCCCAATTCGGATTTCCAATCACATTGGTCATATTGCCACCTGCGGCTAATGGAATCGTCGGGATTGTTGAACGAATCCCTGATACACGCGCAGAGTTAATTCGACTCCCAGACACGACTGTTTCTGGCATTTCAAAGTTTACACGCATCGAGGGTACGGTAATCCCAGTATGACCATCTGATCCAGGTTTACTCGTAAATTTTCTGGTTTGTCCGAGTGCTTTCAAATTTCCAGAAATTTTTTGATCGTCGGTTATACCGAATTTAGCTTCTTGTGTGAGTGACTCCCCTTGAGTTGCTGCCATTTTCATATAACCACTAAAGCTTTTAATCCCATCGGTCGGGTTTTCGACGTTATCTGTTCCTAAAGTCAACAAACCAATAATATTCTCAGCACCTAAACGAAAACCGACCACTTCACGTGTAGCAGCACTATTGCCTTTAATTGCAAACTCAACAAAAGGATTGGTGACTTGAGCACTTGTACCTGCACGTTCAGAAGTAAATACTGGACTCTTTGTTTCATCATCGAAGGTCTGATTTAAACCACTCAAACCAATATTTGAAATATCAATATCACATCCAGTTTTAACACTATTATTTGATCCACCACAGCCAAGCTGTAGCGTTTTGATATTCACATTTAATTCCATCAAGGCTTCAATACTTAATTTGCTAAAGTTAATACCTTGTCCTGCATCGTAGCTGTTTTGCAAATTCAGTAAGGCCTGTGCATCCACATGGGAAAGTTCTGAATCAGTTAAGACTGTCATCGCATGTGTTGTTGCCATCAGTCCAATCATCGACAGCGCTAAAGTTTTTAAAATTATTTTTGTCATTCTATTGTCCTTTATTCTCATCGCTTATTTTAACGTGGCTTAATTCCTAATGTGCTGCGTATCATCCCGCCCGTCATAGCAATATTTGCAATTTTCTGCATCTGCCCATTGGTTTGCATTGCAAAGTTCGTTCTAAATGGCTCTGCGATATTTTGGCTTGGGTTAAAATTGACCTGATTATCCATGACCACAGTGTCTTCACTCAGACGAATTTTTCCATTAAGACCGAGCTCACCCTGAATACGGTTAAAGTTCAATGAAGAGATTAAAGGATCACCTCTTAGGTTGACATCTTCATTACTGAGACTAAAGTAACTTCCTAAGTTTTCCGGATCATCGATTTCCGCTGCAGTCAGTGGTCTAAATTTGAACTTCCCTTGATACGATAAGAAATTTGTGTCTGGAGAGGTATCGGTTGGATCTACGCCTGGAATAATAAGTAAATCACCACTACCATCCAGTTTAAAAGCAATATTCATCAGCACATCATCTTGTTTTGAAAAGCTATCATGTGCAACATATGCTCCGCAGTTAGTTGAACTTACTCCAATGCAATTATATTTTGAGCCTGGTAATTGACCTATTGCTAACTCCGCACTTGCGGCAACAAGCAACTTATCTGCATAAATATGTAGACCTTCATCTTCATAACCAATAATACCGTTTGATTCAATCAGTGCATCAATATTTCTCAAGCCAGCATAATAGTTTACCGGTTCACCATGAACGCCATTCTGACCATCAATCAAAATAATAGAAGTAGTACTCGGCAAGCCTGTTTTTGCATCGATACCATAACCTTCTGTTGATGCCATTATGTTATACGCCAAGCCCTGTTGACCTGTTGAGCCATAATTTGTCCCTTTTAACGCTACATTGGCATTCAGGTTATAAACTGGAATACCAATCCCCCATGAGCCACCATCCCCGTCAAGTTCAGACAAGGAGTTATCAGAAATGAAACGTGCTTTGGCTGCAATCGATTGGAAGTCCATGCCACGGATCGCGATCAGGACAAAATCCTCACTATTTTCATGAGCAGCTAATACTTGTTTTAATGTATTGTTTTCAGCTTGCAATGCCTGTTTCAAATTGTCATTAACAATGAATTCAAGCTCTTTGCCCGTAATGGTATTTAGGTACAAATCCCCAAAGTCAATATAGGAGTTTTTACCATGCAATTGACCTTGTGCATTCCTGGTGGTTAAAGGCCTAAGCTTAGAAAACTCAACTGCATAACTCCCTTTGCCAGTATGCCCAATTTCTAAAGTTGTTGGGCTCATCGTTGAAGGTATGTTGAGATCATTTTCATTGGTAAAATCAGCAGCTAGGGCAAAATGTAATCCCCCTGAACCTACTAAATCCTGATAACCCGCGGCATTTTTGCTTTCACGTGTATAAGTCCCAGTACTGGTTTTATTGCTGACATCAAAGGCAGATACTCTGGTCTGATCACCTGACAGCGCAAGACGTGCATTGGTCACTGCACCCGATGCCCCCATACGCATGATATTTTTTCGCTCATTATTGGGACTGTTATAGCGTAAATCTATATTGATACCTGGATTCGTCGCATTACGCCCTGTAGCCACATCTGTGGTGTCAGCAACTCGCCCTAAATCGATATAATGATCTTGATCGCCGTTTTTCGTCGTCAGCACTATCCCCTCATCTGCAGCAATGTACATGTAGCCTTGCCCTGCAAAATTGAAGTTAAAGTCATTTAAGATCAGGCTATTTTCACCCAATTTATGGCTAATGGTGGCATTTTGCAGTCGAAAGTCGAGGCTTGCTTTTTCATCTTTATTGAATAAACCGGCACTAGTTTGCAACAATACACTGAGTGGCGTCGATGTACTAAGACCAATACTGCCTAAGGAATTTAGCGTCTGTGTTCCTGCAGTTCGAATCGAAGTAGAATCAGGTGCACAGTCTAAATTTTTACATGCTGTTTTCACTAAATTTAGATCAGCGGTCGCGCTAAAAGGTGAGACACTCGCTGCAATCCTTAAGCCTGCTCCAGCGGCTGTAGCACCCACATCAAACTCAATCTGACTCAGAATAGACTGTCCATTGATACCTTGCATATTAAAACCATGTAAACCCAAGCCCATTTTTACCTCGGATTGCGGGTTTGGATCATACCAATTGATCTGCTCGGCTGTGGCTTTAGATATTTCATGGGTGATAATAATCCCATCTTGACCTGTCACCTTAGATAGATCTTGCTCTGCAATTGGTTGCAATGCATAAGACTGTTGCACAAGACAAATACATGCAGTGAGAACATTCAGTTTTACTATTTTTTTCATTATTCATATCCTTACGCCGTCTACTGAGTCCATTAGGTTAACAACGACTTCCTGCAACGCCTGAACAGTTATAACTAAATATTTTTAAGTTCCCTGACATATGTAAGTTGCCATGCATATTTAGTCCCATAAAGCCTTTTTCAGCACCTTGGTCAAAACTTGGAACTGCGGTGGGGGTTTCAATAATGTTGCCATCCGTATCGATCGTTTTACGATTATAGGTTGTATACGTCGTTGTATTTGCATAGCCTTCCAGAGCACCTGTGCCTGTGCCGGTTTCAATGGACATGGTATTAAAACCAAGGTTACGAATTTTTAAAGGTTTATCATCAGAGAAAGTAATTTTCATCGCACTTTGTGCTTTACCGGCCGAATTAATGATGGTGTCACCATCTATCGAAAACTCATCAATTTGAAGCGTCCCTTGAAGGCCCTTAAAAACGAGCCATTTCTGATTACCGTTTTCATCGACATGATTATTCGGTGCAATTGCTAAGCGGCAAAACTGTTTTGTTGCACCACAAGCAGCCGGGTCTAACACATAGAATGCTTCTAGCACATTGCCATTGCCATCTTTACGGGAAATATCAGTTTTGCTTAAGTCTGTTGCATACACATGATTTAGCGATAAAGTCCAGTTTAAATCTGCACCACCTTGGCCCGCAATATCTGTCATTTCAACTGTATCGAGTGCTTCTAATCCGGCATAACTTACAACAGATGTACTCAGTAATGTTCCCAGTAGAAAATTTTTCAACATGTCCATACTCCTTTATAAACCTGTTGTTTTAATTTTTAGATGTTGAATCAGGACACCATCAATCACAGCTGAACCAAAGTTTTTGCTATTACCCGTGGTATCCTTAAACATAATACCGGTTGCATTTGCCCCATCTATCGCACGTAGTCTATTCGTGTCTGGGATACGCTCTACCGAACCAATCGCAATACTGCTATGCGTAGCCGTGTTGCCTTGATAACTTGTGCTACCACTCATGATCGGTGTACCACATTGATAAACATTACAAGTGGAGCCTTTCATATCAACACTCCCCAAGCCACCACCATAGTTCTGATAAATTTTGTTATAAATAGAAGGGATATTGGGAATACGAGTCACTTCTAAAATAATATTATTGCCTTCAGATCCGACAACAAAAGGTTGATACATATTGCCTAAAACCAAGTTAATGTTAGGGCTATAGAGGTACACACCTTCATAATCATTAAAGATTGGAGCTTCTGAGCGATTCATTGCTGGTGTTGGACCGTCACCATCAGAATTATTATCGCGTGCAGCTGTACTGATACGTATTCCTCGGTGACTCAGATCTGCATCATCTTTAGTTAAAGTTTCAGGCGCATCATTGGTATTGAGACGGATAATGCTTGCCAGACCTAGTGTTTCACTATAATTGATATCGGATGACTCTAATGTTTGAAATAGCCTCACTTGTGAACCATTTAAACTTAGGCCATTGGCAACAACTTGTAGACGTAATCGTTGATCTACTGATAATCCCGAAGTAGGAGCACCGGTGATAGGGTCAACTACATTACTACTCTGGAAATCACGTGCAAAAATATCTGCCCATAAACCCAGTTTAATATTGTTATCCGCTGCTGTTCCATTTACCGGCATTAACGGTGCTTCAATAGCAATATAACCCACATCTTTTGGAGTCTCGGTAAACTGCATCACATTTTCTTGCGTACCGGCATGAACCAACCAGGGGTTATCAGCAGTGCCCCAATTAAAGCCTTCATTACTAAAGCGTGTACTTAAAGAGCCGTCACTTTTAGAAAGTGCTAAGCCATAAATAAAAACATCTGCTTTGGTTTTCTGTTGTGAAATCTGACTCACTACGGAATTAGAAGCTGATGGTACAGCTACTAATTTTGCTTCCTTTATGGGATCTTTTTGAGTTAACTGTGCTTGTCTAACTGCTTCAGCTTCTATCCAATTCTTAGTATCAGTTTCCACTTTTGCTGTCGCATCATCAACCACTGATTCCCGTTCTTTAATTCTTGCAATTGTGCGCCTTTCTGCTTCTGCGGCACCCCGCCAAATATGACTATTATAAAAAGCCTGGTATTCATTTAAAGCATTACTTCTATTCCAATACCGATCAATTTCTGCTTTTTCATAAGTAGCATATCTACTGTTATAAAATTCAGTATATTTGGAACTATATAAAGTGGTGTCTGCTTTAACCTCACCATATTTCGTCGTGTACGCTGTCGTGTTATTGTTTACAGCAGTTTGATAAGCAGTTTGATAATCTGATGCATATTTCTTTTCATAATAATTATCATATAAGTATTGGTAGTTTTCACCCGTCGGAATAATCCGAATAAAACCCGTATCTGCTTTTCCTGGATCTACAATACTACGTGCATAACTCGAACCAGCTGACAGATCATTCGGCCCCTGAAACACCATTTTAAAATTATCAAGTACAAGTGCCACACCTTCGCCCGTTGTATCGGACAGGCTATGGTCTGATAACTCCTGCATCGCATGAGCAGCAGGAAAGATTGACATGCTCATTAATAGTGTCAAATAGCGCTTACGAAAACGATGAATTCGAATTGATTGAGTCATCTCAAATTTCCTTCTTATCCGATGCTCCGCATCGTTATTTATCAGCTTCCTAGCTGTGCTCTAATTTTTTATATTTTCTAGTGGCATACATTCAGGTATGTATTTTTCTAATCAATATTCTCTGTCTATTATGCTCATTTTTATGTGTGATGCAAAAAGCAAAGCGCTGAAAAGCCAAGTTTCCGATGAATGAAATCCAAAAAAATAAACGGGACATAGAGTCCCGTTTATTCAAAAGTTTAAGCTTATTAGGCTTTCGGCAAAGTAACACCGGTCTGACCTTGGTATTTACCGCCCCGGTCTTTATAAGAAGTTTCACATACTTCGTCAGATTCAAAGAACAGCATTTGTGCCACACCTTCACCTGCATAAATACGGGCCGGTAAGTTGGTGGTGTTGGAGAATTCAAGTGTGACGTGGCCTTCCCACTCTGGCTCAAGTGGTGTTACGTTAACAATAATTCCGCAACGCGCATAAGTCGATTTACCTAAGCAAACGGTCAATACATTACGTGGAATACGGAAATATTCTACTGTACGCGCCAAGGCAAATGAGTTCGGTGGAATAATACACACATCAGATTCAATGTCGATAAAGCTTTTATCATCAAAGTTTTTCGGATCGACAATTGCTGAATGCACATTGGTAAACACCTTAAACTCACGTGCGCAGCGTACATCATAACCATAGCTTGATACCCCGTAGGAAATCAGCTTTTGACCATCTTCATCAAAACGGACCTGGTTTTCTGCATACGGTTCGATCATGCCATGTTTTTCGCTCATTTCGCGAATCCAGCGATCAGACTTAATTGCCATTCTATAAAATCCAGAAATCTTAAAATCAATTATTGCGACGTACTTTAACTGAAATCTCACTTAATGAAAATAAGCGATCTCACCGGATGTTGAATTGGTGCTTTTTTACCAGAATTATAGGCTTAATATCGCAGAATAACTCAGCGGCACCGAAAAACTGACCAGCACTAAAGAGGCGGTTTTTTGCATGTTTTTTGGTTGAGCCACTAGCTAGCCTCGAGAAATCAGAACAGTGTCATTGGAATCCGTATCTCTTTCATAGACCTCTCTTTTACCGCACGCTGAGTCATGATGTTTAAGTTACAAATTTAAGCTGTCTATCTTGCTCAATTTAATCAACATATTGATAAAGTAAATTTTTGAAAAAAATGCGATTAAAAGTATTCAGGCAAAATATTTGCTGTTAAATTGTACAAAGACAACAAGTGATCATTCATATTTTTTTTACATCCAGACGGTTTAGTACATTGTTGTTTTAATTATATTTTTAAGAACTACAGAATAATATTAGGAGTTAGAGATGAATAAATGGATCAAGCTTTCAGTCATGAGTTTAGCACTGTCCGGTGTAGTAGCCTGCTCAAATGATAATGCACAAAATAACTCTGCCAATCAGACTGCAGCCGGTGAAAGTGTTGCTGCAGATAAGCTACAAACCCGCTTTGTAAATATCGCAACAGGCGGTGCCTCAGGTCCTTATAATGTTATTGGAACAGGATTGGCTGAAATTTATAATAAGACCTACGGCGTTAACTCTAAAACCCAAACGACCGGCGCCTCAGTCGAAAACCTGAATTTATTGAAACAGAATAAAGTTGAAATGGCTTTTGTCATGAGTGACAGCCTAACCGAAGCGATTAACGGCCAAGGCAGTTTTGGCACCAAGATCGATAATGTACAGCAGATCGCAGCGCTTTATCCAAACTATGTGCAAATCGTGACATCAAAACGTTCTGGTATCAAAAATATTGAAGACCTGAAAGGCAAACGTATTGCAGTTGGCGCACAAAACTCTGGTGTAGAAGTGAATGCTCGTAGCTTATTAAATGGCTTTGGCATCACTTATAAGGATGTGAAAGTTGATTATCTGGGTTATGCAGAAGCTGCTGATGCTTTAAAAGGTGGCAAGCTGGATGCAGCCTTCCTGACCAGTGGTATTCCTAACTCTTCCCTAATGGAACTGCAGCAAGGTTTTGACTTGCAACTGGTCAGCATCAATCCGGATAAGGTGAAAGCCATCGCCAAAGATCAGGCTTATTTCTTGCCGATGACCATTCCTAAAGGTACGTATGGCAATGCTGAAGATATTCCTACTGCTGCGATCATGAATGCGCTGGTGGTTCGTTCGGATCTCTCTACAGATGATGTTTATAAACTGACTAAAACGTTCTTCTCCAGCCTGGATCAATTGGCAAATTCACATCAAGCTGCGAAAGAAATCACTTTAGAAGGTGCGCAAAAAGGCCTGGTTGCTCCAGTGCATCCGGGCGCGCAAAAATTCTATGATGAGAATAAAGCGAACTGATGAAACGGATACAAGGTGCAGCAATCGCTGCACTTTTTAGTTTGGCTGCCTTTTTTATCACTTATTTTGGGATGAAGTTTCCTTATATCCTTGTTGAAGTTGAAGAGCAAAATTTTCAGTGCAAAATTAAGCAAAACACTTTTCAGCTCAGCTGGATTCACTCCGTAGAAAAAACCCAATGGAAGGAACGTTATCTTCAAGACAATAAAATTTTAATTTTGACAGAAACCCAGTTTGTTTCATTTGGTGCAGGAACACCTGATCAAGGTGTTATTAGTCGGCAGGAAGATGGCAACATCGAGATGCAAATTAACAGGAAACTTAAAGAGCTCAATTGGGTGATATCTCGCAGGATGCAGGGAAAAATCGAGATCGCTGATCGGATCTGGAACATTTACAAGGACTTTCCTGATTACAGCACGGTACACATCTCTATAAGAAAAGACAGCCTATGGAAAAAAAGAGGTTTAAATAATTGCCTATGAATCCACAAGAAACAAAACCGGTGCCAGAAGGCCTAAATGAACAGCAGCAGCAAGAATTATTAGAAAAGTTTGACCGCGAATCTGTGACTCGTAACCCGATCAATAAATCGGTTCGCCTGTTTATTGCTGCACTGGCAATAATCTACTCTCTATTTCATCTCTATATTACTTTTAATCCCTTACCCGAACTGATTCAGCGTGCAGCGCATGTATCGATTGGTCTGGCACTGATTTATCTGCTTTATCCTGCACGTCAAGCCGGCAGTCGCCAGAAAGTTGCCTGGACGGATTGGATTTGGGTCATTGCATCTTTTGCCTCTTTCTTCTATCTGTTTACAGAATATCAGGCGATTATGACGACCCGAGGAGGCATTCCTAATACACTGGATATCGTGTTCTCAATTATGACTGTCGTCTTGGTTGTTGAAGGTGCACGACGGGTTATGGGCTGGATGCTGCCCATCCTTGGACTCATTTTCTTAAGCTATCCGTTTATCAGTCATTTTGACTGGATGCCGGATCGCTTGCTGACTCGCCCCTATACATTCAGTGATATCTTCGGGCAAATGTACCTAAAAACTGAAGGCTTATATTCATCAGCCATCGGGGCTTCGGTGACTTTTATTTTCCTGTTTATCCTGTTTGGTGCCTTTCTGGCAAAATCGGGAATGGGGAAATTATTTAATGATCTGGCGATGGCACTTGCCGGACATAAGCAAGGTGGTCCAGCCAAAGTCGCTGTCATCTCCAGTGGTTTTATGGGCAGTATTAATGGTACAGCCGTTGCCAATGTAGTGGGGACCGGTTCATTTACTATTCCCTTAATGAAGAAAATTGGCTATCACAAAAACTTTGCCGGCGCAGTTGAAGCCAGTGCTTCTGTCGGCGGTCAGATTTTACCGCCAGTAATGGGTGCTAGCGCATTCATTATGGCGGAAACGACTGGGGTCAGTTATGGCACCATTGCACTTGCCGCCGTATTGCCTGCCCTACTGTATTACCTCGGTGTGATGGCACAGGTACATTTCAGAGCTGGCCGGGATAACCTGAAAGGCGTCCCCAAAGCTGACCTGCCACGGATCAAAGAAGTCCTGAAAGAACGTGGACATTTATTAATTCCAATTGTCGCGCTAGTGGTCTTCCTGTTTCAATCTATTCCAGTCAGCTATGCAGCTGTTTATACGATTTTATTAACCATTGTGATCGCAGCCTTCAGAAAATCCACCCGGATGGGGCCTAAGGAAATTCTGGAAGCTTTGGCAGATGGTGCTAAACAGTCACTCTCCGTAATGGCTGCCTGTGCGGTAGTGGGGATTATTATTGGTGTGGTGAGCTTAACCAGTTTTGGCTCGGTGATGACTTCTTCAATCATGAGCATTGGTGCCGGCAGTCTGTTCCTGACCCTGTTCTTTACCATGATTGCATCGATGATTCTCGGTATGGGCCTGCCATCCATTCCTGCCTATATCATCACAGCGACCATGGCCGCACCTGCTCTAGCCAACTTTGACATTCCTATCTTAGTGGCGCATATGTTTGTGTTCTATTTTGGCTTATTCGCCAATATTACGCCGCCGGTTGCTTTGGCCGCCTTCGCCGGCGCCGGAATTGCCGGTGGTGACCCAATGCGGACCGGATTTCAGGCCTTGCGCTTATCGCTGGCCGGTTTTATTGTGCCTTTCCTGTTTGTCTATAACCCGGCAATGCTGATGATTGACACCACAGATATTGCAGTGAATGCCAAAGAATTTACCTTACCGGCCTGGAATGTCATTTTGAGTATCACGATAACCTCGATTGCCGGCATTCTGGCCTTAGGCGCGGCGGTAGAAGGTTATTTCAAGACTTCGATGAACTGGTTCTGGCGTATATTCCTGGGTGTCGGCGCCTTGATGATGATTGTACCGGAAACAATTACCGATATTGTAGGAACGGTTATGGTGATTATCGCTATAGGATTTAATGTGATTCAGGCCAAAAAAGAGAATACAGCTTCTCCTAAAACCTCATGACAAGAAGAGAGCCTAGGCTCTCTTCTTAACTCTAAAACTTTAGAAAATCCGCGCTTGATCTTTTTCTGCTTTCGGCAATTTTGCAGCGATCTTTTCTGCAATCTCCAGATAACTGTCAGCCGCTTCGTCACCCGCAATGACTGAAGGTGTGCCAGCATCGGCATTTTCACGAATCACCGCCTTCAAAGGCAAACGGCCTAATAGTGGTATCTGGTACTGTTCAGACAGTTGGTCGCCACCGCCTGTACCAAAAATCTGTTCTTCATGACCACAGTTCGAGCAGATATGGGTCGACATATTTTCAATGACGCCCATGACCGGAATCTGTACACGATTAAACAGTTCAATGCCCTTGGTGGCATCCATCAGGGCGACGTTTTGCGGCGTCGTGACGATCACTGCACCGGTCACTGGAATACGCTGCGCCAGAGTCAGCTGAATATCCCCCGTACCTGGTGGCATATCAATGACTAAGACATCCAGATCTGGCCATAGTGTCTGGTTAAAGAGCTGCATCAAGGCACCGGTGGCCTTAGGTCCACGCCAAGCGACTGGCGTATTGTGATCACCGGTTAAATGACCAATCGATAACACGGCCATACCATAAGCATCTAGTGGAACAAAATGCTCGGCTTCGATCATCGGCGTTTTACCCGCATTGCCAAGCATGGTCGGAATACTTGGACCATAAATATCCGCATCCAGCACCCCGACTTTTAAGCCTAGTTTTTGCAAGGCCAGCGCCAGGTTCACGGTGGTGGTGGACTTACCTACACCGCCCTTACCTGAAGACACCAGAATGACATTCTGGATTCTTGGATGTTTGGGCACATCTTGCTGCTGTGGTGCAGCTTTTTGAATCGGTGGATTATTCGGATCCGCTTCTGCTGCTTTAGCCGTATTGCCTGAGGCATCAACTACAGGCGGTAAATTCGGTTTTGCTGCTGTCTGTGGTTGATTCTGGCTAGAGCAGCTTTCCCCTTCTGCATGATGATGACCACAGCCAGCTTCTTTTTTATGCCCAGTCTTTTGCTGAATCACATGCATATTCAACTCTTTGATACCGCACTGCTCCAGCGCATCCGCAAGTTCATCATGAATCTGCTGTAATTGCTCTTTTTCTTCTGGATAAGTGTTGACGGTGATCTGCAGGATTTCACCCTGTACATTGACCTGAGTAATTCTGTCTTTTAGCGCATTGCTCGAGTTTGGCAAGACATAGTTTTGCAGTACATTCTGCACAGCCTCTTCGTTCACCTCCTTGGAAGGGGAAAAAACCGATTTAAGCGAAGAAAGCCAGGACATAGGTTACTCCAAAAAATAGATAGACATCTGAATAGCTTAGTTTAACGAGGTTTCAAGCTCAGGTTAAGCCATCTCTATCCAGAAGCTTGAGAGACAAATATGATTGCCAACTATTTTACTTGGTTTTCTAAGCTTAAAGGGAATAAAGTTCATACAGTCCTTAATTTAGAATTACATTATATTATTGATATATAAATTTAATAAAAAAATTGATGAAATTTTATTTATTAAAAATCGACTTCATTTCAGTCACGTAATGAAGTCGATTTTTAAGTTAAAGCATTTATTAATGATTTTTATTTTGCTCGGACTTGTTTGATCCAGATGGATCAGTTGTATCCTGATCCTTTTTGGCAGCATCTTTGTTATTGCTCTGATCTGACGCCTGGGCTGGATCCTGATGGTCGGATGAAGAATCCTGATCCTTTTTCGAATGATCCGAAGGAGATTGATCATCGCCTTTTATTTTACTCATTGTCTCAGTGGCCATTTGTCGCAGTTCAGCCAGTTTGACAGCAGCTTCATTGACTAACTCGGTAATCTTATGTTTGGTATCTTCAAACTTATGCAGGGCTTCATCTTTTAAGTTTGCCATACGTTCCTGCTGATCATTCTGGCCTTCTTTTGTATTCTGGTGATCGGAAAGATGTGCTGATTTATCGTCAGAACTGTGATCCGCTTGCGCCTTTTTCGAATTTCCTAAATCTTGTTCATCCTCTTTCTGGCTGTCTGATTTGCCATTTTTGAGTTCATTCAGAATCTTTTCGCCTTTCTGCAAGAGTTCCTCACCAATCGCAATCGCCTTGGCTTTTAAGTCATCCATTCTTGGGGTTTCAGATTTTTTATCTGACTGATCAGCAGGATCAGCTTGGCCATTTTTAGAGGCATCTTTTTGCTCTGGTTGCTTGCCAGCTGACTGTTGAGTGCCTTGTTGAGCTTCAGACTTTTCATCAGAATAGTGGTTCTGGGCTTCTCGTACTTCCTGATGTTCCTGCTTATGCTGTTTATCGATCTTATTTTGCTTTTGCTCTTGTTCAGCTTGATCATGCAACACACGTGCCTGTTGTTCTTTATCTTGGTTCTGCTTTGATGTACTGGTCTGGTTATTCTGAGTCATGAGTACACTCCTGAAGCGTTATAAAAATAGTCAGACAATTTTTTTAGCACAAAGCCTGCAACATAGCGGGGGAATTAAGCAAACTGCAACAAAGCCTGTACATGTTGTTGCTATTGATTGCAGGAAGTAGCATGAACGCCACTTCAGCAAATTTTCAAGTACTTATCACCCCATACGCCCAGCTTCGACCGTTAGTAGCTTCAGCCCGCGCTATTCCTCATGCTTCTGCTAAAGCATTTCTTTGTAATCCCTCCGCCATCATGTAAAATTGTGCTCCATTGCATAATGAATACGAATGAGAGAGTTAATCCGTGCGTAAAATTTTAGTCACCAATGCCCTTCCTTACGCCAATGGCCCAATTCATATGGGACACTTACTCGGCTATATCCAGGCCGATATTTGGGTACGTGCCATGCGCGCGATGGGCCATGATGTGACCTATGTCTGCGCGGATGATGCTCATGGTACGGCGATCATGCTGCGTGCTGAAGCAAATGGCATCAGCCCGGAAGCACAAATTGCCAATGTTCAGAAAGAACATATCCGTGATTTCGACGGTTTTGGCGTGCATTTTGACCATTATGATTCAACCCATAGTGACACCAACCGCGCCCGTGCTTCAGAAATTTATCTGAAAAACCGTGAAGCAGATAATATTGCGGTGCGTCCGGTCAGCCAGTTATTCGACCCTGAAAAAGGTATGTTCCTGTCAGACCGTTTCATTAAAGGCACGTGCCCGAAATGTAAGGCGGAAGATCAATACGGCGATTCATGTGAAGTCTGCGGTACCACATACAACGCAACGGAATTATTGAATCCAAAATCGACCTTAAGCGGTGCAACACCGATTGAGAAATCTTCAGATCATTATTTCTTTAAACTGCCAAATTTTGGTGAATACCTGCAAAAATGGACCCGTGATGAAGGCCGTCTGCCGGTATCAATCGCCAATAAACTGGATGAATGGTTTGATAATGGTCTGAACGACTGGGATATTTCACGTGATGCACCATATTTCGGTTTTGAAATTCCAGATGCACCGAACAAATACTTCTATGTGTGGGTTGATGCGCCGATTGGTTATATGTCGAGCTTTGAAAACTACATCAAAACCAAACGTCCAGATTTAAGCTTTGACGATTTCTGGAAAAAAGATTCTAAAAATGAAGTCTATCACTTCATTGGTAAAGACATCGTTTACTTCCACGCGCTATTTTGGCCGGCCATGCTGGAAGGTGCAGACTACCGCACTCCAACCGGTTTGTTCGTCAATGGCTTCCTGACTGTAAATGGTCAGAAGATGTCAAAATCTCGTGGTACATTTATTAAAGCTGAAACTTATTTACAGCACCTAAACCCTGAATACCTGCGTTACTACTTCGCGTCAAAACTTTCGGACAAGGTTGAAGATTCCGACTTAAACCTGGATGACTTTGTACAAAAAGTAAATTCAGATTTGGTTGGTAAAGTCGTTAACATCGCCAGCCGTTGTGCAAAATTCATCAACACTAAGTTTGATAACACGTTAAGTGCAACATGTGCAGAGCCGGAATTTGTACAAAGCTTCATCGATGCAGGTGATTCGATTGCCAAGGCCTATGAAGACCGTGAATTCTCTACGGCGATTCGTGAAATCATGGCACTTGCAGACAAAGCCAACCAGTACATTGATGAGAAAAAACCTTGGGCACTGGCAAAAATTGAAGGTAAAGAACAACAGGTTCATGACGTATGTTCTGTAGGCATCAACTTGTTCCGTCAATTGGCGGTTTATCTTGCGCCAGTATTGCCGACCCTGGCTGAACAAGTTCAAGCATTCTTGCAATTAGACAGCTTTAACTTTGAATCGCGTAAGCAAATCTTAGTTGCACACGAAATTGCGCAGTTCCAACCGCTCATGCAGCGTGTGGATCCGAAAGCAGTTGCCGCCATGGTGGATGCATCTAAAGATTCTTTAGCTGCGCCTGCTGAAGCGCCAAAAGCGGAAAAGAAAAAAGAGAAAGCCAAAGAGAAGAAAGCTGAGCCTAAAGTCGGTGAAGCTGACATCATTACGATTGATGACTTCGTGAAAGTGGACTTACGTGTGGCTGAAGTTATAGAAGCAGCAACAGTTGAAGGTTCTGACAAGCTTTTACAACTCACTTTGAATGTGGGTGAAGCTGAGCCACGCAATGTATTTAGTGGTATTCGTGAGTTCTATCAGCCAGAAGACTTAAAAGGCAAATTGGTGGTAATGGTGGCGAACCTTGCTCCTCGTAAGATGCGTTTTGGTATCTCTAACGGTATGGTACTTGCGGCGGGTAATGGCGACGGTGTTTGGGTGATTTCACCTGAATCTGGTGCTAAACCGGGTGATAAAGTGTCTTAAGATTTAAGTTTTAAATAAGAAAAGCCTCTACTGATATAGAGGCTTTTTTATACCATTTATAAAATTTATTCCCTTGTTTTTGAAAAATATATCTATAAAATCCAGACGCTTTTTATTTTCTGTAATTATTCGGGGTAAGCATGAAAAAATTACTAGTTTCAGTTTTAGCGATGTCAACAATTGCATTTACAGGCTGTTCAATTCGTATGGCTGATATGACTGTGGCTTCAACTAAAAACTACAATCTAAATTCAAATCAGTTTGTGAAAGGCGAGCGCGTTACAGGCGAAGATAAAGTACCTGTAATTTTATTCCCGTTAGGTATTCCTAATTTCAAAACAGCAATAGATCGTGCAATTGAAAAAGACCGTTGTGCTGTTGCATTATCAGATGTAGTTATTACTCAATTGAATCAAGCATTCTTAGTTGGTCAAATTGGTTATCGTGTTGAAGGGACTCAAGTCATCGACCGCTCACAACCAGAATGTAAAAAATAATCGTCTTTAATATAAAAAAGCCTCTACTGATGTAGGGGCTTTTTTACGCCTTTAAGTTCCCTCTCCTTTTTAAAGGATGAGCGTTATAACGTGCAAGAGGGAGAGGATTTATTGAATCACTGCCCCTTTTTAATCTTATAAAACATATTTTCTTTGCGTAGGCATTGCCTTACTTTTGAAAGATCAAAAGTAACAAAAATCTCTTGTTCACTTGATGATACGTCCATGTATCACAAGTGAACGGCGACATCCATGTCGCCCCAAAATCACTCTAAATATTAATTATCTAAAAATTTTGGAATATTCAATATTTCAGTAGGAATCTCTAAATATTCATAGATAGCATTACTCTTATCTGCTAAACGTTCATCATTTGTAATGAAATAGTCACAATAACTTGCATAAGCTACATGTGAAATATCTGATTGTGCACTGACAAATTTTTTCTCATTCTTAACTTTCTTTTCTGGTCTAAAGCCACTTAAATTTAAATTTGTATAGATTGCATGTATTTTCCCAAAATTATGAGTCACATTTCTAATTTTTAAGAAATCATCGAATTCGACTTCAGCTAAGGAAGGATTACTCTTTTTAAGAGTTTCCCAAATTTTTTTTAAAACTTTAGGACTTTTAATTTTATTAATTTCATCAATATTTATCTGTAACCCTTTTCTATAAGCTAAGTGAGCATCCGTTTCATTATTGAGTTGCTTTAGATGATTAGAATTTTGTCGCACACTCTCCTCAAACTCAGGCATTTGTTTTCTTAAACCTTCCAATTCATTTTCTTTTTGTTTAATAAATAAATCATAAAGTGGATGTTTAATTTTTTCATTCTTTAGAATATTTATTTGCTGCTCAAGGAATTCTAATAATGCATATTGAGCCTTAATTTGTGAATCTGCCATGCCTTCATAATCTTGAATACCTCCATACATAGCAAAAATACTTTTCTGAAGTGGGTTTATAAATTCATCATATTTCAAACTCTCATTAATATATTTTTCATAGATTTCTTTTACTGAACCAGATAAAAGCCTCATTTGACCTGTAAATTCAAACTTCTCATTGATTTTTGCTTCAATATAAATAGCACTTAGTTGATCTAATAAAACTAAAAACTCATCAGAATATTTACTGTCTTTTATACCTGCTCTATAGATTTCCTGAAGTGTGATATTTGAATAAACTACTTGTACACGTTCTAAAAACCCTTTCACGAAGTCTGGCTCGGTTTGAATACAATTCAAAAAGCCATCTAAAATATTTTGATCTAAATAAGCTAACGGTTTTCCTGAATATTCTAGTTCTTTCATTGCAGCTTCTTATGAAGTAATTGGTTATATTATAAATAAGAAAAAATTTAGACTATATGCTAAAACTATTTAATCCCTTTAAAACATAAGAATCCTATGAAAACTTTAAAACCAATATTCCTAGCAATTGCTCTCAGCACCGCAACCATCACTACCCTAGCTGCTGAAACCACCATTCCAGCCCAAAAACAAGTCGCTGGCTACTACCATCACCAAATCGGTAATACCCAAATCACTGCCCTGCTTGATGGAACAAATTACCTCAATCCTTCTATGTTTACAGGGTTAACCAGTGAACAAAAAACTGAGATTCTAAAGAAATACCATGCTGACCAGGGCAAGGGTATCCAAACCTCAGTCAATGCTTTCCTGATCAATACCGGCAATCAACTGCTCATGGTCGACAGCGGTGCTGCCAGCTGCTTTGGCGAACACCTTGGTTCAATCTATAACAACCTCAAAGCATCAGGCTATCAGCCCGCACAAGTGAATGATATTTTCCTGACTCACTTACATCCAGATCATGTCTGCGGAATTTCCAACAATGGTGTAGCAAATTATCCGAACGCGACGTTGCATATTGCAAAAATTGAATATGATTACTGGCTCAGCCCAAATACTGTAAAGAAATTACCTAAGGACAAACAGACGGGTTTCCTCGGCACAGTTGAGAAAATTAAAGCTGCACTCGCCCCTTATGAGAAAGCCAAAAAAGTAAAAGTCTTCTCTGACAAATCTTTAGCAGTCGGTGGCATCGAATTTAAGCCATCTTTTGGCCATACCCCAGGACATTACAGTTTTAAACTGAAAGCTGAGGGTCAGGAAGTCGCATTTATTGGTGATATCGTACATTCACATACTTTGCAATTCGACAAACCTGAAACAGCGATAGAATTTGATATTGATCCTAAAACAGCGGTAGAAACCCGCTTAAAACACTTTGCCGAATATGCACAAGAAGGTCAGCTCATTGCCGCACCACATTTACCATTCCCGGGGATTGGTCATATTTATTCAAAGGATGGAAAGAGCTATCAATGGATACCGGTGCATTTTAAAGACTAATTTCAATGACAGCCTTTTCCCTTTGAAAGATGGCGAAACTGCTTCGTAAGGATGAAGATAAAAGGACTTACTTCATCCCAAAGATCAGTTTTAAGCCCAATACTGTCATCACTGCGCCCGCAGCACGGTCAAAGCCAGCCTTAAACTTCAAATACACTCGACGCGGTTTTTCAGCAGAAAGTGCAACGGCTACCAGTGAACACCAGCCTGCATCAATAAAGAAGCACAGCACCGGTAAAATAAAATAAAAGTAGATGGGAATTTCTTTCGGTAAAAGTGCAGTAAAAATACTGGCTAAAATAATGGCAATTTTAGGATTAGAGAGCTGGGTAATCAGACCGGTGGTATAGGCTCGACGCAATGACATTTGCGTAACTGTTTCATCATCTGCACTAATAGGTTCTTTGGCATGTTTAATAATTTTAAACGCCAGCCAAAGCAGATATATGCCGCCACAGATTTTCAAGGCCAGGTAGGCAGAAGGTACTGCCAGTAAAAATGCCTGTAGCCCCAATACAGCAAGCAAACCGAAAATAGCCGCTCCCGTACCGGTTCCTAAAGCAGTACACAAGCCATGTTTACGTGAAATCGCAATCGAATTTTTCGCAACATAAATAGATGTTGGCCCAGGACTCATTGCCCCTAACATTAAGGCAAAGGCAATTGAACCCAAAATCAAAAATGATTCCACAATACAACTCAGCTAAATTTTGATTAGCTTATTCTAAGCAAAATGCAGCCTAAATGCTGCATTTTTTATACGGCAATACTCCATTTTGTGCTTGTTATTATTTAACAGCAGGCTGCTGCATATCCTGTACAATCAATTGCGACTGAGACAAACGGTAGTCATGATCGTGCACCGGTACACCGCCAATAATCATGGTCCTGAGCTCTGTCCTCGGTTTGTTCACATGATCATTGTCACACGCGGTCAAACTCAGTAACAGCGTTGTAAATAATATACAGGATAGTTTTTTCATTATTCTACCCTCCTGGTTTTTACCCTATTGGTCTTAGCTTAACATTTTCTGTATATTTTTCATTCAATTATTTTGTGACAAGCTGCATCATCAGTTCAGCAATTTTGGATACTTCATAAAAGCTCCCACTGCTGTTGCAGAACTTCGTTATAATTTTTAGGTTCTTTATGCTAAAGATTACACATGTTTGATTCAATTGCCCGACAGATTACTAACCAGGCCCTCCATCTACACGGTTTTCAAGTGACCTTGCGACGCCTGGATCAGGTGCATCCGCAAATATCAGGCAATAAGTTTTTTAAACTGAAGTATAACTTTCTGGAAGCACAGCGCCTTGGCTTTAAGAAGCTACTGACCTTTGGCGGTGCCTATTCCAATCATATTGCCGCAACGGCATTTGCCGCCCAACAGTTCGGTTTTGGCAGTGTGGGAATCATTCGTGGTGAAGAACTGCAGGATAAACTGCTTAATCCAACATTACAGACGGCACAAGATCTCGGCATGCAGCTGCATTTTGTTAGCCGTGAGGATTATCGCCGCAAACAGCAAGTTCAATTCTTAAATGAACTAGAACAGCAATTTCCTGAGCATTATGTGATTCCTGAAGGTGGCACCAATAATTTTGCGATACAAGGCTGCCGTGAAATTCTCACAGTTGCAGATCAACAGTTTGATCTGATCTGCTGTGCTGTAGGCACTGGAGGCACCATCACCGGCTTAATTGATGCAAGTCAGCCTCACCAGCAGGTATTGGGATTTTCCGCGCTGAAAGGCGCTTTTCTGAATGAGGATATTGCCAAGTTGACCCGTAAAACAAATTGGCAAATTACAGACAACTATTGCTGTGGCGGCTATGCCAAGACTACACCTGAACTGATGCAGTTTATTCAGCAATTTGAAGCTGACCATGACGTTCCATTAGAACAGGTCTATACTGGAAAAATGCTGTTTGGACTGACAGACCTGCTGCAAAAAGGCCATATCCCGGCTGAAACTGAAATTCTGGTGATTCATACCGGTGGTCTGCAAGGACGTAAGGCCTAATTCATCACTTATACTGTCCCAACTGGCTGCTCATCATTTAAAGCAATCAGTCCCTTGGCCAGACGATAAATATTCCAGACAAACACCACAAACAGAATCACAAAACCTATAAGTACCGTGGTTAACAACCCTCCGATCAGATAGCCAATCAGGCTGACCCAAAAGGTTCTGATCTGCCAGCTGGCATGACTTTCCAGCCAGGTGCCCTGCATTTCATTCCGTTTAATATAGTTCATGATGACCGCAATAATGGGGGTAACTCCAACGAAGTAGCCCAGAATGTAGAGAATATAGGTAATCAGATTATATTGTTTTAGTTTTTCTATATCTGCCATTCGCTTTGTCCTTAGGCTGTGTGCTTGATCAAACTATATAAGTCGTTTTTATTGATTTCAAATGATGGGTGATGAATGACAATGAAGACGCTGAATGAATTTGTTATGGATGACTAGAGAAAGCTGAAATAAAATTGTCTATAATGCTTTCCTTTTCTTCTCCCTTGAGTGTGTCATGTCTTCCAAGCAATACGATGTTTTAGTCATAGGTGCAGGTGCGTCAGGTTTAATGACCGCATATATGGCTGCGCAACGTGGTCGAAAAGTTGTTGTGGTAGAAAAAGCCAACAAGGTGGGCAAGAAGATTCTCATGTCCGGTGGCGGCAAATGTAATTTTACTAATCTATATGTCGAGCCTGAAAACTATATTTCTCATAATCCACATTTTGTGATTTCTGCGCTAACCCGTTATACCAACTGGGATTTTATCGGACTGGTCTGTGAGTATGGCATTGAGTATGAAGAACGCAAACATGGCCAACTTTTTACTCTGAATGGTGCCAAGGAAATCCTGTCCATGTTGTTGGCAGAATGCGACAAAACTGGTCTGGTCGAGATCAAAACCAGCTGTGAAGTCAAAGCAATCAAGGTTTCCAAGTCGCAACGTCTTCAGGATATTTCGAAGTGGAATCGGTGGTGGTTGCATCTGGCGGTTTGTCAATTCCAACTCTCGGGGGGTCTGGTATTGGCTATGAAATTGCTAAACAGTTCGGCCATTATGTCTATCCGACCCGTGCCGGATTAGTGCCCTTTACCTTCTCGGACGGTTTTAAGGAAGTCACTACACGTTTGAGCGGTAATGCCGTTGAAGCTACCCTGTCCAATGAACTCAACAGCTTCACTGAAGCGCTGTTATTCACCCACCGGGGGCTCAGTGGCCCAAGCTCTTTACAGCTCTCAAATTATTGGAATATTGGGCAAAGCTTTAAGGTGGATTTCCTGCCGAGTGTAGATCTGTTTGACTTCTTTAAGTTTAAAAAACAGAGCCAGCCGAAGGTCTTGTTACGGACTTTGCTCACCGAGCATTTACCAAAAAGCGTAGTCTTGGAATTACAGAATCTGATCTGGGCAGAGGTGACTGAAACTTCGATTGGTAATATCAGTGACGATAAACTGGAGCAAACCGCCAAACGTCTGCACGATTTTGAGGTGAAACCCTCAGGGACTGAAGGCTACCGCACTGCTGAAGTCACTTTAGGTGGGGTAGATACGACTGAAGTGTCTTCTAAAACCATGGAAAGCAAAAAACAGAAAGGCTTGTTCTTTGTCGGTGAAATTCTGGATGTGACCGGCCATCTAGGCGGATTTAATTTCCAATGGGCATGGTCATCTGCACATGCCGCATCAGAATATGTGTAATCCATACAGGCTTTAGAGTCAGTTTTAAGCTCACTCCAGATAGTCGGTTTTAAACAGGTCGAGATGGGCCGTACTTTCAAGACGGTCAATCGTTAATTGCATCTTCTGAATAGCATCTTGCAGATAGGAAGGCGCTTCTCTTTCTAAATTGATGTTTAAAATATTCTTAAGTGTATTCAACATTTTAATGATCTCCATTTTATTTATCATTTATTTTTAATAAGCAAGTATTAGACCAAATACCCTAATACTTATTTGAATATTACATAAAATATTGATCAAAAAATAGCCCTGAAGATCATAGTTTTTTAAGAATCTTCTAAATTATTGTCTTTCACTTCAGTCTCTTGTATAGAGGGCTTTTTCTGTTCACTTTCTTTAGATTCTGTAAAAATAAAACGATAAGCTGCGGTAAAGAAGCCAATCGTAATTCCGGCAATCACCAAGGGCTCAAGTATCTTATTAGGTTTTCTTTTATTCATTCATTTTTCCTCATGCCTGGAAAAAAATCGACCACTTAAGCGTGGCCGATTTTTGTTGAACCGAACAGGTTAATTCGGGTCATCTTTCTTAGGGTGACTATCTACATTAGATTCTTCTTCACCCGTTGAACCAAATGGATTATTGCTCGCTGGATGAGTCGGATCTACTTGAACCGAATCAGGAACTGCCTGATCTGGATCTGGTGTAACCTGATCAATACCTGAAGCTTCATCATCCTGTGGTGCAGTAGTGAGGGATGCAGGGGTACTATTCGATAAGTCAGTACGCATTGGCACATTGTCATCATTAGACTGACCTGGAGTAGGCACGCTATTCGCCCCTGTTGTTGCAGTTGAATCAGTTGCTGAAGTTGAGCTACCTGAACCAAATGCTGCTGTCATGATATCGGTATCATTTTTCAAAGGGTTCGGCTCTTTGGCTTCACGTTTTGCCTTGTCAATCAGATCAGTCAATACACGCTCTGCCGGCTGACGGCCACCTAGACCAAAGGCCAGTGCAAACGCGACTGCGACAGAACCCAGTGTCAGACCGAAAGCAAGATTGACGATCGAATCTGCGATACCCATGGCACGCAAGCCCATCGCCACAACAAGACCCATAATCAGCACACGGACCAGATTTGCTAACCAGCGTGAACTGTTATATTCACCACGTTGTACGATATTGGCCACAATATTGGCTAGCCAGAAGCCGATTACCAGAATCACTGCACCTAACAGAATGTTCGCACCGAAGTAGATGAACATCGCAATCAGGCTACTGATCTGATCAAAGCCCAGACGGTTTGCTGCTTCAGATACTGCAAACAGCATGGTGAACAGAATAATCAGGCAACCCACGACATGAGATAGTTTCGTTGTCCCCAGGAAGCGCTGTACACCCAGTTTTGCCGGAACTTCATCTACACCTGTACCTGCCACGACTTCTGTTACCAGATTGGCCACCAGCTTAGACACCACATATGCCAGAATCAGGATTAATGCTGCCGCAATGATATTTGGAATGGCATTCATCACTTCATACAGCATGGCTGTTGCCGGCTCGGAAATCGCCTGAATACCCAATGCTTCAAAGGCAATAATCAGCGCTGTAATCAGTACAACGGCGAAGATAAATGAACCAATGACCTGGGTGACATTGGAATTCTTGAAAATACCAACTTTTTCTGCCTGCTGTTGCACGTTCAGGCTACGCATCAAGCCTTCGACAATACCACGTACAATTTTTGCTAAGATATAACCGACGAAAACAATCACACCCGCAATGAAGATATTTGGCAGATAGCCCACTACATCATTGACCATGTTCTGCACTGGATACAGCAAGCCGCTGAGGCCCAGAATCGACAGTACGATTGGCAGGAACAACAATAGGATCAGCCAGTAAATAATATCACTGATATTTTCACTGAGCGGTCTTACGCCCACTTCTGAACTGAGCTTTTCATCCAGTTGGGTACGGTTAAGTAGTTTTTGCAGGCCGACCTTGACCAGATTCGCCACGATCCAGCCAATGAATCCGACTGCAATTGCCGCAAGTAACTGAGGAATAAACAACAGGAACTGCTGAAGCATATTACTGAATGGCCCGCTGACATTGGTCAGGTTCAGTACATTTAAAGCACCGACCACTGCCATGATCAGGATCAGCCAAAATACGATGCGGGCAAGAATACTTTCCATATTGGAACGGTGGCCTGTTGCATGGGTCAACCGTTGATTTGTCCCTAATTTCTGCAAGAGCTTTTTAACCCCTGCAGACACTAATAAAGCAACGACCCAACCGACCAGTAAAATCGCCACAGCACTTAAAATGGGATGGAATTGCTCCCAATAGTACATGGCATCATAACTGCCCGGTCCTCTCATATATTCATTCATGTTGTTATGCCCTCTTGTATTGCTTTATTTATAAGTATTCACAAACTTTTTGTTAGAAAGTTGCAAAGCTGTTTGCCGTACATACTTCACATTAGAATTCGGACTTTTTTTATTCAATGCAGAAATGCACAAATACAACAATTCACCACATTAGATTGCAAAAAAACCCTGCTTGTTAACCAGGGCTTTTAGACAGGAGCCTTACTGACCAGAGCTGCTGCTAGAGCCAGCAGAGTCAGTTGCGGTAGCTATATCCATACCACCTGCAGTGTCTTCTGCAGTTGCTTCGGTTGTACCAGTGATACCACTCAGGTTAGCCGGCTGATCCAGATCCTGGCTTCGCCCTTCCTCAGCCTGAGCAGGGATCGTATCATTCATGGTAGCGGGTTCCATGGCCGGGTTTGGATGATCTGGTGGTGCATCACTCGATTTTGGATTCATATCGGCAAACATATAGATCAGTAATGCCAGTAGAAAAACACCAACTAAAATCAGAATATAAACAGGAATCCTTTTTTTCTTCCGGTTTTCCTCGTCATAATCTGAAGGTGGTGTTTTGTTGAAATCATTAGCCATAACCATCCTCTCTGTTTTTATCATGTCATCTGTTATGTTTCATCATAACAAGTTGATTTTTTAACTTGTGTGAAAAAACTAGGTGAGATGGTGACGGCGTGTAAGTCTGTTACAGCGCAGAATTTTCTACGCTGTTCGTTATTTAAAATAATCTTTTGCCGGGTTCGTGCTGCACTTCAACTGGGGTTTCATGTTCATCTTTGAGCTGTACGCCTGAAAGCTGCAATACACAGGATTTTCGCATCAGTGAAACGAGGCGCTGGATGGCCAGTGGATAGGATAGTCCTGCCGGACGGACATTCGAAATGCAGTTTCTGAGTGCATCATGACAGCCTAGAAACGCATCATAAGTATAGTAAATTCCCATACTATCCGGAGAACTCAGTCCAGGACGTTCGCCGATCAGCATCACCAGCATTTTGGCCTTTAAAATTTCTGCCACTTCATCGCCCAATGCGACACGACTACCGCGAGCAATCACTAATGGTGCGATGCTCCAACCTTGTACTTTGCAAGCCTCCACTAAAGCAGGGATGAAATGTAGCGCATTTTCTTCAATGGCACGTGCAGACAGCCCATCTCCCGCAATGATCACGACATCCCAGTTGTCCTGACGTTCAGCCCGGTATTGCTGTAACATCGCTTTAGATTTATCAGACAGGATACGTCCCAAGTCAGGTCGTTTTAGATACTGGTCTTTATCTACTGCCTGGCTTTCAATTTCTAAAACTGGTAAGCCAATCTTGCCTAAATTGTCTTTAAGTTGATCAATGTCGAGTGGCTTAAGCACAGCATCCTTGGCTTGGGCATGGGCCAGTTGGAATTCCAGACTTGGTCTGGTCGGCAAGCTGCCACCGGCACGGCCCAAAGCAATGCGTGCATCAGTATAGGCTTTAAGTTGTTGCCAGGGACTGTCTTGCAGCTGTGATTGAAATTGCACATCAGGAATCAGTTTCATCATCACTCCTCAAGACAACATTAAACGAGAAAATTGTTTCGGTAATTCAGTTGGCCACTGCAGCTGATTGGCTTGCTGAGACAGAATGCCCTGCTGTTGCAGCCAGTGATCAAACTCGGGGGCAGGTTTTAGTCCTAATAACTGACGGATATATAAGGCATCGTGGAAAGAGGTGGTCTGATAGTTCAGCATCACATCATCCGAACCTGGAATCCCCATAATGAAATTCAGCCCGGCATTGGCGAGTAAAGTGAGTAACACATCCATATCATCCTGATCGACATCAGCATGGTTGGTATAGCAGATGTCACAGCCCATCGGCACGCCCAGCAGCTTGCCGCAGAAATGATCCTCCAGTCCCGCGCGGATAATCTGCTTGCCGTTATACAGATATTCCGGGCCAATAAACCCGACCACGGTATTGACCAGTAGCGGATTAAACTTGCGTGCCACGGCGTAGGCACGTGCTTCCAGGGTCTGCTGATCCACCCCATGATGACCATTACTGGATAAGGCACTGCCCTGTCCGGTTTCAAAATACATCACGTTTTGACCGACTGTGCCGCGTTTTAAACTTAAGGTGGCCTCATAGCCTTCCTGTAACAGTTCCAGATTAATCCCAAAACCGGTATTGGCTTTTTCCGTTCCGGCAATGGACTGAAACATCAGGTCAATCGGGATATTTTTATTGGCCAGTTGAATGCCAGACGTGATATGCGTTAGCACACAAGACTGGGTCGGAATCTTATATTCATGAATGACGTGATCCAGTAATTTCAATAATTCAGACAGGTTCTGCAGGTTATCCGTGGCTGGATTGATGCCAATGACCGCATCACCATTACCATACATCAAGCCATCCAGAATCGAAGCCGAAATGCCCATCAGATCATCGGTAGGGTGATTTGGCTGCAAGCGTGTCGACAGATGTCCTTCTAGCCCAATCGTGTTTCTAAACTGGGTCACCACCCGGCATTTCTTCGCCACCAGAATCAGGTCCTGATTACGCATGATCTTGCTGACGGCTGCCACCATTTCCGGGATTAGCCCCATCTTTAAAGCTGTCAACTTTTCAGTGGTGGCATCTTCACTCAAGAGCCAGTTGCGGAAATCGCCTACTGTGAAGTGTGAGACAGGATAAAAGGCACTGGCATCGTGTTCATCCAGAATCAATCGGGTCACCTCATCTTCCTCATAAGGAATCAGTGCTTCATTCAGAAACTGTTTTAACGGCACCTCTGCCAGACACATTTGTGCAGCGACACGCTCAGTTGCATCAGTTGCTGCAATCCCTGCCAGCTGATCGCCAGAACGTTCAGGAGTAGCCTTGGCCATTAGCGTTTTTAAGTCCTTAAAAATATAGTGCTGATTGGCTACATTCATCTGATACAACATAAGCGTTTGTTTCCTATACTTTTTTTTAGTTCAGTTCTTTTTCTGCTGCTTCAATACGGGCAAATTCTTCTTCCGGTGTACCTGCCACCAGATGATGACGGCTATACAACAGGAAGTAGAGAATCAGCACCACATAAATCGCAGCTGCCATTAACCAGACTTTTGGATCAACCAGGAAGCCAGCCACCACTGCAATTGCAGCTAAAACTAAAGCAATCGATGCTGTTACAATGCCACCTGGTGCTTTATACGGACGTGCCAGATTCGGACGAGATACTTTGAGTTTGATGTAAGACATCATCATCAATACATAGGAAATCGTCGCGCCAAAGACCGCCATCAGAATCAGCAGATCACCTTCACCGGAAAGTGATAATAAGAAGCCGATAATCCCCGGAATAATGATGGCCAGATACGGTGCATGATTAGTATTGGTTAGTGACAGTTTTTTCGGTAAATAACCGGCACGAGATAGCGCAAAGATTTGACGGGAATAGGCATAGATAATCGAGAAGAAACTTGCGATCAGACCTGCAAGCCCAACGAAATTTACAAAGCTCGCCATCCAGGTATTTGCTCCATATACTGCAACCAGAGCATCGACCAGCGGTGCGCCTGACTCTTTCATTGCATCTGCACCAGCAGCACCTGGGCCAAGAAGTAAAATGCTTAAGGCAAAGAATGCCAGAATCAACATAGAACCAATCAGGCCACGCGGTAACGATTTTGCCGGCTCTTTGGCTTCTTCAGCTGCCAGTGGCACACCTTCAACCGCGAGGAAAAACCAGATTGCATAAGGTACGGCGGCCCAAATGCCGAGATAACCCAATGGCAGGAAAGTGCTGGCACCAGCAACTTCAGTATTGACTGCAATATTGAACAGGTTTGCACTATTAAAATGCGGCAGCATCCCAAAGATGAACACCACCAGCGCTACAGCCGCAATTGCGGTAATAATAAACATGATCTTCAGCGCTTCACCCGCGCCTTTAAGATGCAGTCCCATAAACATCAGATAACTGACCAGATAAATGATCCAGCCGCCAATGCCAAACAAGGCCTCACAGTACGCCCCGATAAAACAGGCAATTGCTGCCGGTGCAATCGCATATTCGATCAAGATTGCACTGCCTGTCAGATAGCCACCAAAGGGACCAAAGGCGGTACGGGCAAAGCTGTAGCCACCACCCGCTGTCGGTAACATGGTGGACATTTCCGACATTGCCAGACACATGCATAAATACATGAATGCCACGACAATTGTGGCGATAAACATGCCACCCCAACCGGCCTGAGCCAGCCCAAAATTCCAGCCAGCAAAATCCCCGGAAATCACATAAGCCACGCCTAAACCGACGAGGAGTAACCAGCCTACGGCACCTTTTTTTAGTTGTCGCAGGGCAAAATAATCTTCTTGTCCTGTTGTTTCGGTAACACTGGTATCAATAACACTTTTTGACTCTGACATAAAAACCTCTTTGTTTTTATCTTCTTTCCCTGAAGATATGCATAAGCCGTACCAGTTCATTCCTTGTTCAGGAAAGGCAAACTGAATCGCTGCCCTATCGGAACGAAATGCGCTATAATTATCCACCTTCTGTTTTATACACCCGAGTTATATGGCGTATCGTCAACAAAGTGTATCGCTTGATCTTGACACCGACGTCACACATCAATGTGCTTTACACTACACCCGTGATCAGCATCTGATTGGAATTATTGAATTCAGCAAGCCAGGCTATCTGTTGCGCTGGCAGGATTTAGAGTATTTCCGTCGTCGCACGGAAGAAATGTCGGTGATGCCGTTTCCAGACTGTATCAATGCCATGATCATTGATGTACGAAATGTGACTGCATGGCTCGACAATGACGTGCCGATTATTCCGTGGCGTCTTCTGGAAGAAGAATGTCCGGTACGTTTAGTCGTGCCTGCTGAACGTATCGAACATTATGCCGGTTTCTTTGAGCCGACTTGGCTGACCACGGATGTCGACACTGCGATTCAGGAAATCCGTGAATTTATTGATATGTTTGTACACTAAATTTGACCGCATATAGCTAAAACCTAAAAGCCTCCTTTCCGGAGGTTTTTTTATACGCCTGCTTTTTTACGTGCCCTTGTCCGCTCCCCTTGCCCTTGCTCAAGCGCAAGTCACCAGATTCCTGGATCATTTTGCTGTTCGGTTTTAGTAACATTTCAGTAATAAACTCAGCTTGAGTCAAAGGAGATTTATCCCCTAAGATGAATATAAACGAGTACTTAGACTCTATAGCAATAATCACGATATAGTCTTCGCACAGTGTGAAACTGGCTCATACATAATAAGTAAAGAATGAAAAATGGAGTTTTATAATGAAATCAAAATCTCAATTGACCACCCTGCTATGTGTCAGTGCCTTAAGCTTAGGGCTGAGTGCATGTAATAATAACCAGGCACCGAAGGATCAGCAAGACAGCCCGAACAGCGCCGGCACCCTGAATAAAATCAAACAATCCGGCACGATTGTCTTGGGTTATCGTGATTCCTCGATTCCGTTTTCTTATATTGCCGACAATCCGAATCAGCCAGTCGGCTATGCCCATGACCTGCAACTTAAAGTGGTTGAAGCTGTCAAACAAAAACTGAATCTTCCTGATTTAAAGATCCGTTATAACCTGGTGACCAGCCAGAACCGGATTCCCTTAGTTTCCAATGGTACAGTTGACCTAGAATGTGGCTCCACCACCAATAACAAAGAACGTCAGCAACAGGTTGATTTCTCGGTCGGCTTCTTTGAAGTCGGTTCGCGCTTATTGACTGCGACCAATTCCGGTATTAACGACTTTAGCGATCTGAAAGGTAAAAAACTCGTGACTACTGCTGGCACCACCTCGGAGCGTTATATTCGTCAGCATGAAAAAGAGTTGGGCATTGGCGAAATTATTTCTGCCAAAGACCATGCAGAGTCCTTTTTAATGTTGCAAGGTGGCCGTGCCGCCGCCTTCATGATGGATGACATTCTGCTGGCTGGAGAAAGGTCCAAAGCTAAAAACCCGGAACAATGGCACATTGTCGGCACAGCACCAATCAATGAAATTTATGGCTGTATGATCCGTAAAGGTGATAGCGAATTTAAGCAGGTAGTGGATGATGCGATTAAAGCCACTTATAGCTCAGGTGAAATTAACAACATGTACCAGAAGTGGTTCCAATCCCCTATTCCACCGAAAAATATCAACCTGAACTTTACCATGTCGGATGACCTGAAAGCTCTGATCAGCAACCCGCATGACCGTGACCAATAAGCACTAAACCTTATCCATCTGCTTAAGCCTGACCTGTTTAAGCAGATTTGGGAGTGATGATGAATTACAGCTGGAATTGGGGTATCTTGTTACAACCGACCGGGATTGGTGATAGCACCTATCTCAACTGGATTATGACCGGTATCGGCTGGTTAGTCGTGATTGCGCTTGTCGCCTGGTCGATTGCCATGCTGCTGGGCAGTCTGCTAGGCATCATGCGGACCTTACCCAGCCCAACGGCCCGAGCGATTGGGACTACCTATGTCACCATTTTCCGAAATGTGCCTTTACTGATCCAGTTATTTATCTGGTTCTATGTGGTGCCGAACTTTTTGCCCGCCAGTATTCACAGCTGGTGGATCAATGATCTGGGGGCGAATACCACGGCGCTGATTTCAGCCAGTATTGGTTTGGGACTGTTTACCGCAGCGCGAGTTTGTGAGCAGGTACGTACCGGGATTGAAGCTATTCCACCCGGGCAAATCAATGCCGGCTATGCCATGGGCTTTAGCACCGCACAGCTCTATCGTTACGTGATTCTGCCACAATCATTTCGCATGATCTTACCGCCCTTAAGTTCTGAGCTGACCAACTGTGTCAAGAATACCTCGGTGGCCTCTTTGGTGGGAGTCGCGGAAATTATTTCCCAGATGAAAACCATCAGCGAATATACGCAAAACACTATTGAGATTTATACCTACGTTACGCTGATTTTTATTTTGATCAATGTCTGCCTGATTGGCTTGATGAACTTTCTGGAAAGACGCTTCCAGGTGCTTGGTCTGATTGCGGGGACAAAATAATGGAATGGTTCACTGCTTTTATTCAGGATTTACAACTATCGGCTCCGGCACTATGGCACGGTTTAACCATTACCTTAAAAGTCTTATGTTTTGCCACCATAGGCGGCGTATTGATTGGCACCGTACTCGCATTAATGCGCCTGTCTTCTATCAGGGCGTTGAACTGGATCGCCAAGGGCTATGTGAATCTGTTTCGCTCGATTCCCCTGCTGCTGGTGCTCATGTGGTTCTACTTCGCAGTACCTTTTATCTATACTGGAGTCACAGGTAAATATCTCATGATGGACACGGCATTGGTGTCCAGTATTGTGGCCTTTATGCTGTTTGAGGCGGCTTATTTCTCTGAAATTGTCCGTGCCGGCATCCAGTCGATTTCCAAAGGGCAAACGGATGCTGCCTACGCCTTGGGTATGAATTACGGTCAGTCCATGCGTTTGATTATACTACCGCAGGCTTTCCGCAAGATGACCCCGCTGTTATTACAACAGACCATTATTTTATTTCAGGACTCCACCATGGTCTATGCAATTGGCCTGCTGGACTTTTTCCGGACCAATTATGTACGGGGCGACCTGATGTCTTTACTGACCCAATATATTCTGTTTGCCGGTCTGGTCTATTTCACCATTAGTCTGATCGCCACCTATATCGTGAAAAAATTACAGCAGAGGTTAAGTGTATGAGTGAAGGAAAAATCATGATTGACCTCCAGCATGTCAGTAAGTGGTACAAGGATTTTCAGGTATTGACCGACTGCACCACGCAGATTTGCCAAGGTGAAGTCGTGGTGGTTTGTGGTCCTTCGGGTTCAGGAAAATCCACCCTGATTAAAACCGTCAATGGTCTGGAACCTGTGCAGCAAGGCAGTATTCTGGTAGATGGCGTTAAGATTATTGACCCGAAAACCAACCTAAATAAATTGCGTAGCCGTGTCGGCATGGTATTTCAGCATTTTGAATTGTTCCCGCATCTCAATATTACCGAAAACCTGACCATTGCCCAGACCAAAGTATTGGGCCGTTCTGAAGCCGAAGCCAAACAAAAAGGACTTGCCTATCTGGATCGTGTCGGCTTAAGTGCACAGGCCAATAAATTCCCGGCACAACTTTCTGGCGGACAACAGCAGCGCGTGGCGATTGCCCGGGCGCTAAGCATGGACCCGATTGCCATGTTGTTTGATGAACCCACTTCCGCGCTTGATCCGGAAATGATTAATGAAGTGCTGGATGTCATGGTCGGACTGGCCAAAGAAGGCATGACCATGATGTGTGTGAGTCATGAAATGGGCTTCGCCCGTCAGGTGGCCGACCGGGTGATCTTTATGGATCAGGGAAAAATTGTAGAAGACTGCAGCAAAGACGATTTCTTCAATACCCCGCGTGGTGAACGTGCCCAGCAATTCTTAAACAAGATTCTGCACTAAGTTTTCGTTACGCACATTTTATTATGCACATAAAAAAGCTCATCTTAGGATGAGCTTTTTAGAATAAGCTATTCAGGACTTACCAGTAATTCTCAACTGCAATATTGCCTTCACCACGGCGGTTCATGGTCAGGCCACG
Source organism: uncultured Acinetobacter sp. (assembly GCA_947627655.1). Taxonomy (GTDB): domain Bacteria; phylum Pseudomonadota; class Gammaproteobacteria; order Pseudomonadales; family Moraxellaceae; genus Acinetobacter. The sequence continues at coordinate 45,538 of CANQWW010000001.1, forward strand.
GGCTTTGAGCGCTTCTTTGGTATCTTCAACCATTTCCGGGTTTCCACACAGCATGACATGGCTGGTTTCCGGATTCAGTTGCATACTAGCGGCTTTTTCCAGTTCCCCATTAGCAATCAGTACGGGTAAACGCTGGTTGAGTTCTGCATTCGGGTCACGGGTAATAATCGGAATAAACTTAAAGCCGCCATGCCCTTCACCAAAAACTTCAGCAATCTCCTGGATCCGATCGACATAAGCCAGTTCATCTTTGCTACGCACGCTATAGACCAGGTGAATATTTTTATAATTATTCCAGGTTTCAAAATCCTGCAGCATGGATAAGAATGGCGCCAAGCCCGTTCCTGTTCCCAAGAGCCATAAATCTTGTGGCAAGGGCAACTGATAACGTGCCAAGGTCAGGTAGCCATAAGGAATTTTCTCCAGATAAAGTTCATCACCTATTTTAAGATGCTGTAAATTCGAAGTAAATTTACCTTCTGGGACTACAATCGAGAAAAACTCCAGGGTTTCATCAAAAGGAGAAGACACCACTGAATAGGCCCGAACCACCAGTTCATCACCAACTTTCAGCCCGATACGGGCAAACTGACCGGCAGTAAACTTGAAATGCGCGGGTCTGGTCATGGTGAAACTAAACAGCGTATTGGTCCAACGGTGTACAGATAAAACCTTTTCTAAGCTAAATTTTTCAATAGACATGATTCAAACGTGGCATCAAAGACTATGCTCATGGTAGCATGACAGCATAATTTATTAATATTTTTTAAATGTTAAGGCTCTATTCATGCGCATGACTCTACGCCAGTTGGCTGTTTTTGTAGCAGTTGCTCAAGAAGGCACCGTCACCAAAGCCAGTGATGCAGTTAAACTCACCCAAAGTGCGGCGAGTATGGCTTTAGCAGATTTAGAAGATGGTCTGGGTGCGCCTTTATTCGACCGTCTTGGAAAGCGATTGCAGCTCAATGACTTAGGTCGTTTCCTTCTCCCTCAAGCCCTTGAAATTCTGGGTCGCTGTGAAGCTTTTGAACAGGCGGCCAAAGGTGAGTTGCAAAGTATTGATCTGCGTATCGGTGCAACTCTGACCATTTCGGATTATTTAATGCCGGACCTGATGGCAGACTTCTTGAAAATCCAGCCTCAGGCCCATTTGCAGCTGCAAGTTGGTAATACACGCCAGATGATTGAAGCCGTAAATCAGTTCCAGCTCGATCTGGCACTGATCGAAGGCTCATGTCATCTACCACAACTACAGTGCATTCACTGGCGTGATGATGAACTCGCCGTATGCTGTGCACCGGATCATCCTTTAGCCCAGTTGGGTCGTGCGCTGACTGCTGAAGACTTTAAAGAAGTAGACTGGATTTTACGAGAAGAAGGTTCAGGTACCCGTGAAGTCTTTGATAATGCAATTTTGAAAGATTTACCCGATGCCAACATCCGTCTGACCTTGGGTCATAACGAAGCTATTTTAAAAATTGTCGCTGGTGGTTTGGGCATGTCCTGCATTTCCAAACTGGCCATCGAACCTTTACGTGAAAAAGGTCAATTGGTGATTCTGGAAACACCGTTCTGGTCCCTGACGCGTCCACTATTCATGTTGGTACATCGTCAGAAGTACCAAGGGCCTGGACTCAAAGCCTTTATGAAATTCTGCGAAGCTTAATCAACTTGCAAATATGAAAGCGCCTTAGGGCGCTTTTTATATGCGCTTAGAATTGGCTTTCACAAGGAATACCATCCCCATCACCATCCATTTTCGTATTTGGGCAGTTTCTTAGAAAGAATAATGCTTCTTCATATGAACCCATTTGACTACAATGCTGGCGTCCATCACAGCTAAAATTCTGCTGTACTTGTGGTTCTTTAACCATATGCTGCACTTCTACCGACTGTATTCTGTTGCTTTGCCAAGCCTGATATTTGTTATAGACCACATAGGCTAAGCCAATCATAATCAGAAGCCCAATATAAGTGCTAAAGCGACTTGTCTTCTCTTGAGATTGTTCTCGTTGAGTAGCACGAGGCTTATTTTCTAATGCGCGTGACTGCGGTGTATGTCGAGGAGTTTCCGTTTTAAGCTCCAAACGTACAATATTGTCTGCTTTAAACTTGCCACTTTCTTCTACTTTACGAAACTTAAGCTTCTCCCCCACTTTAGGCAGTATATTTTTGTTTGGAAAATCTTGAATATGAAAAAATAAATCTTTAGATTCCCCTTCAATTGCAATAAAACCAAAACCACGCGCTTCGTTATAGGTTTTGACCTTTCCCTCTAAAAACATAATTCACTCTATTATTTGATATTTTTTCTTATTGTAATAAAAAAGAGGTAGCACAACATTACTATCCCACAATTTTAACTAAACTTGTATAAAGCAATAAAAGATTGATTTAACTATATGAAATTTATTCACATTGATAGTTAAATATTACACAGCCTCATATTCTGTTTAAAAGTTTCAATGAATTTGTGTAGGCAAAACCCTACTTTGGAAAGACCCAAAGTAGGCAAAGGTCTCTTATTACCCATACACGACGTCCTGTCGTGATGGGTAATGTGTGGCATCCCTGCCACACGCGCGTAGCTTAAA
>CANQWW010000002.1 GCA_947627655.1 uncultured Acinetobacter sp.
GCCGCTGTATACAGCAGGCCTTAAACGATGCACAAGTAGAGGCTGCTCAGATTGAGTATGTGAATGCGCATGGTACCTCTACCGATCAGGGGGATGTCGCAGAATCCCAAGCTACTTTAAGGATTTTGGGTCGCAAACCGATCAGCTCCTTAAAAAGCTATTTTGGGCATACCTTGGGAGCCTGTGGTGCAATTGAAGCCTGGCTGAGTATTGAAATGATGCAGCGTCAGCAATTTGTACCGACTTTAAATCTGGACCATATTGATCCGGCTTGTGCAGAACTGGATTATATTCGCGGGCAAATACGACCGATGTCAGCCAAGATGATCATGAGTAATAATTTTGCTTTCGGTGGGATCAATACTTCCTTAATCTTTAAAAAAATCTAATGACACGCAGGTATAATTTCAGAGGGTAATATGCAAGTGAAAAACGGATTCCTGATGCTAGCAGTCGTAGCAGGAATGGGGCTAACAGCATGTAGTACGGTGAAAATTTCTGACTATCCACAGCGTCAGTTTACTGTGCCTGCACAGGCCTCTACAGCAGATGTGCAAAAGCAGATTAAGCAGGCGGTTGCTCAGCAAGCACGAGCTGGCTGGGTGGTGGAACAGGCAGATAATAGCCGTGTGGTGGCAGGGATTAACCGTCGCAGCCATTATCTACAGGTGAGCTATCTGATCAATGCTCAGCAGGTATCTTCACACATTAGCGGCAGTCGTCATCTCGATCAAAAAGGTAATAAGATTCATAAAAATGCCATGGCTTGGAAAATGCGTCTGGACAATGCGGTATTTTCACAGCTCAGCACCACATTCAATTAATTTTTTAGAGGATAATCACATGACTATGAAACAGATTCTATGTGCAGCAGTACTTGGTTTTGGGGGCATGATGACTGCTCAGGCAGCAGATCAGATGCATGATTTTGATTTTCAGGATGCAGTCAAACGCGCCGTTGCTGATGGCGCGCTGGACGGTTCGGTGAAATTTTATCTGGCCGGGACCAAATCTGGTGGCCGTGTGATTGAGCGTGGCCTGGTGACCAATAAAAAAACCAACGGCTTTGCCAAGTCTGCTGAATCTTCTTGTGACCATGTGCTGCGTTCTGCGCTGATTCAGTTTGAGCGCACTGCAAAAGCGCGTGGTGCGAATGCAGTCACCAACCTGGTCAGCTTCTATAAATCCAATGAAAGCAAAAGCAGCAAGACCTATCAATGTGCCAAAGGTACAGCAATTGCTGGGGTAGCCTTGAAAGGAGATTTGGTTAAACTTTAAGTGGGTTTTTCCAGGTCAAAGCCTGCCATTTATGGGTGGGCTTTTTTATTGTAAGGTGCTAAGCGTGCTGGATAAAATGAATGGACCTGATGGCGATGAGTACCACTGAATTATTTGAACGTCGACGGGACAATCTGAGTCGGATTATCGATCAATGGATTGCCAGTCAGCGGTTTAAAACGGGAAAAGAAATCTGCGAATATTATGGCTTGTCCGCCGCGTATGTGGCTCAGTTACTCAACAGCAAGCGTCAGATCGGGGAGAAAGCTGCACGAGCGTTGGAACAGCAACTGGGTCTAGACGTCTTAAGTCTGGATCAGCCAGAAACTCGACAGATGCTACAGCTCGACAGCGCTGAGACGCTGCATTTATATGCTATGCAGTTGGTGGAACAAGAGTTATTTCGTTTCAAAGTGCTTGAAGCCGTTCATCATCAGATACAGCCCACGATTCAGTTACAGCCAAATCACTATGCGCTGCAAATCAGCAGTGACGTCTATGCGCCTATACTTAAATCGGGTTGGTGGCTGTGGTGTGACCGCCAACGACGGCCTCAGCCAGCCGATCTGCTCTGTATACAGCTCGTCAATGAATTATGTTTGGTTTTAGAATTACAGGCAGAAACTGAGCAAGCGTTGCATTGCCAAAGTCTGGATGCTAAACGTCAGATTTGCTTTCATAAACAGGACATTCAGCAGGCAGATGTGGTGATGGCGATTTTACATCCTGAACAGATTCAAGCGACATAAAAAGCCCATCCGAAGATGGGCTTTGTGCGAGATGATCAGGAAAAAACCAAATTATGGAATTTCGTTCTCTTCTTCAAATTCAGGTTTGACCTGAACAATAAAGTCCTGACGGTTCAGACCACGCCATAGTGCGAATGCAGTACCGATATAAATCGAAGAATAGGTACCCACAAAAACACCAATACACATCGCCACCGAGAACCATTTCAGACCTGCGCCGCCCATGATCATCATGGCAACCACAACCAGTAACAAGGTCATCGAGGTATGAATGGTACGACGTAAGGTTTCGGTCAAGGCAATATTGACGATTTCCAGCGGCTCAGCACCGCGAATTTTACGGAAGTTCTCACGAATACGGTCAGAAACCACGATGTTATCGTTCAGCGAGAAACCGATAATCGCCAGTAGGGCAGCAAGCACAGTCAGGTCAAATGGCCACTGCATCAGGGCAAAGATACCCAGCGTCACGATGATATCGTGGAACAATGACATGACCGCACCCATTGCCAGCTTGAACTCGAAGCGGATGGTGACATAGACCAGCATCAGCAGCAGGGCCAAAGCAACAGCACCCGCTGAACGCGTATAGAGCTCATTCCCTACCTGGCCACCGACCACATCGACTTTTGGTACTTCTGCCGCATTATTTGGCAGCTGTACGGCGCTGGTAATCATTTTGGTCAGATCTTCTGCTTCGATCTCTTCTTGAACCGGCATACGCACCATCAGGTCACGTTCCGAGCCCAGCGTCTGCACCACCGCATCGTTAAACCCGGCACTGCTCAGCGCCTGGCTGACATCGGAGGGTTTTACCGGATTGATATAGTTCAGTTCTGCCGAAATACCACCAGTAAAGTCCAGACCTAGGTTCAGACCTTTGGTAGCAATAAAGAAGATACTGGCTACGGTCAGGAAAATGGAAAGCAATGCCGCAGGCAAAGCAATTTTCATGAACGGGATGATACGCTCGTTATCCGGGCGACCGTACTGTTTTGAATTCGGTTGAGTATTCTCAGTCATCAGTGATCTCCTTAAATGCTCAACTTTTTCAGGTTACGCTTTTTGCCATAAATGATCTGTACAATCGCGCGGGTTACTGTAATTGCAGTAAACATCGAACAGATAATACCAATCATCAGGGTGACGGCGAAACCTTTAATCGGACCAGTACCAATAGCGAACAGGATGAACGCAACCAGGAACGTGGTTAAGTTCGAGTCGAAAATGGTGTTATACGCCCGATCATAACCGGCCACAATCGCCTGTTTCGGCGAGGCACCCCATTTCATTTCTTCACGTATCCGCTCACAGATCAGGACGTTGGCATCGACCGCCATACCAATGGTGATTACGATACCCGCAATACCCGGCAGGGTGAGGGAGGCACCAATCCATGACATCACTGTCAGGATCATGGCCAAGTTAAACACCAGCGCGAAGTTGGCAATCACACCAAACAGGCGGAAGAACACCACCATCCAGATCGCCACCAGAATGAAGCCGATTTGAGTAGAAAGCACACCTTTGTCGATGTTTTCCTGACCCAGACTAGGGCCAATTACACGTTCTTCAACGAAGTACATTGGCGCAGCCAGCGCACCGGCACGTAACATCAGCGCAAGTTCAGACGCTTCTTGTGGTGAGTCCAGACCGGTAATACGGAACTGAGAACCCAAGACCGCCTGAATCGTTGCCGCATTAATCACGACAGATTCGGTATAAGGCGTACGTACTTCTGTTTGCTGACCTGTGGCAGGATCTTCAACATAGCTGATCTTCTGTTTGTTCTCGATGAACAGTACCGCCATACGTTTGCCGACCGCATTACGTGTCGCATCCGCCATCAGCTTACCGCCAGCGCTGTCCAAAGTAATATTTACTTCAGCACCACCCGTGTCCTGGCTAAAGCCCGAAGAGGCATTCTGAACACGTTCACCGGTCAGGATACGGGTACGGTTCAGCAATAACTGACGACCGCTATCCAGAGATTCATAAGCAAAAGCTTCTGTACCTGGTGGGAGGGTGCCTGTGGCCTGACCGGTATATGGATCGATGTACTGGTCATTCAGGTCAGACACCAGACGGAATTCCAGGTTCGCAGTACGACCGAGGACACGTTTCGCTTCTGCAGTATCCTGGACACCTGGCAATTCAACCACGATACGGTTGCTGCCTTGGGTCTGTACCAGTGCTTCAGCCACACCTAACTCGTTAATACGGTTACGCAGGGTGGTCAAGTTCTGGTTGACTGCATAGCTTTCAATTTCCTGCTTACGCGTATCGGCATAGGTCAGACGCAAGGTAGAGCCGGCATTGGTTGCAACCGCCTGCTGGGTAAACTCATTGCCATTACGGCGCAGGAAGTCCATCACTGCTGAACGGTCATCATTATTGGCAAATTGCAGGGTAATGGTGTTGTTGTTCAGGGACAGGCTGTTAAATTTTAATTTGTTGTCACGCAATTGACGACGTAGGTCAGTTGCAGAGGTTTCCATCCGCTGGGCAATGGCCTTGTCCATATCCACTTCCAGCAGGAAGTGAACACCACCACGTAAATCCAGACCTAGCTTCATTGGTTTAGCACCAATTTTTTGTAGCCATTCTGGAGTTGTCGGTGCAAGGTTCAATGCCACCACATAACCGTCACCTAAGCCGCGGCGTAATGCCTCTTTGGCTTTCAGCTGGGCTTCACTGCTATCTACGCGCAGCAGGGCGGCATTGTTGCTAAAGCTGTTGTCATGTGTAGCGATATTTTCAGTTTCTAAAATCTGCTCTGCTTTTTGTACGATGCTTGCATCAATTTGAGTGCCAGCGGTGGCACCCGAAATCTGTACGGCAGGTTCATCTGGATACAAACTAGGCAGGGCATATAAGGTACTGATCACCAGGACAACCAGGATCAGTACATATTTCCATGCTGGGTAACGCATTTGTTTTCTTCTTAAAATGAAAAAGTCGTGCAGGGACACGACTTTTTTTGATTAAATATTATTTAAAGTACCTTCAGGGAGAACTGAAATTACACTTGAACGCTGGATTTTCACTTCCATGCCACGGTTCAGTTCAACCACTGCAAAGTCACCTTCAATTTTGGTGATTTTGCCCATTAGGCCGCCTGCAAATACCACTTCACTGCCTACACCCAGACTTTCAATTAACGCACGGTGTTCTTTTGCACGTTTTGATTGTGGACGCCAGATCAGGAAATAGAAGATTGCGATAAAGACAGCAATCATCAAAAGGTTCGCCATCAGGCTTGGTTGTTGTGCAGCTTCTCCGGCAGCGTGAGCAGTCGAAATAAATAGGCTCATTGATTGTTTCCTAATTGAAAGTGGTTAATTAACTGAATGATAATAAATTGACTTGTTTGCAATTTACCTTGTCTTTTTCTTTAGCGCAAATGCTGAAAGCTTAATCTTCAGGGCAAGGCGGCACTTGCATGCCACGACGGGCATAAAAGTCTGCGACAAACTGCTCAAAAGTACCTTGGTCCAAAGCATCACGCATGGCTTCGGTTAAACGCAGGTAATAACGCAAGTTATGGATCGTACCGAGCATGGAACCTAGCATTTCCCCGCATTTTTCTAGATGGAACAGATAAGCGCGGCTAAAGTTTTGACAGGTATAACAATCACAATTTGCATCAAGCGGACTCTGGTCATGGCGATATTTGGCATTCCGGATGCGGACCAGACCACCGGTCACAAAATAATGACCGTTACGTGCATTTCGGGTTGGCATCACGCAGTCAAACATATCGACACCGCGACGCACCGCTTCGACGATATCTTCTGGCTTACCCACACCCATCAGGTAACGCGGTTTATCTGCAGGCATTTTTTCTGGCAGATAATCCAGTACCTTGATCATTTCTTCTTTAGGCTCACCGACCGACAGACCGCCAATCGCATAACCATCAAAGTCGATTTCAAGTAAACCTTTTAAAGATTCTTCACGCAGGTCTTCATACATACCGCCCTGAATAATACCGAATAAGGCATTACGGTTCTTCAGCACCTCATGATGTTGGGTCTTACAACGTTTGGCCCAGCGTAAGGATAACTGCAGCGACTTTTGTGCTTCTTCCTGGGTGGCAGGATAAGGCGTACATTCATCGAAAATCATCACGATATCCGAGTTCAGAGTATGCTGAATATCCATTGAAATTTCAGGAGAAAGAAAAACCTTAGAACCGTCAATCGGTGAGCGGAAGGTGACACCTTCTTCTTTAATTTTGCGCATTGCGCCCAGACTGAAGACTTGGAAGCCGCCAGAATCGGTCAGGATCGGATTGTTCCACTTCATGAACTGGTGCAGACCGCCATGCTCACGAATCACATCCAGACCTGGACGTAAGTAAAGATGGAAGGTATTGCCCAGAATGACCTGAGACTTGATTTCTTTAATGTCACGCGGCAAGACGCCTTTTACCGTGCCATAGGTCCCCACTGGCATGAACATCGGGGTTTCCACCACGCCATGTTCCAGGGTTAAACGGCCACGACGGGCACGGCCCGACTGCGCTAATTTTTCAAACTTCATAGGAGTTCCACATCAAGGCGAAAAAACAGTTCGCTGATTGTTAATGCTAAAACCGGCTATTTTCCTTGATTCTGCACATAAACGCCAGCATTCGGTTTCCTGGAAGCTGTTTTATTTATGTTGTCCCGATGAATAAAAAATGAAGATTTTCCGGTTCAGCACGCTAAAAGTTGCTATAGCGTTGCTTTAGCCCAGGCCCTAGTGTTATCTCTAGCAAAACTCCCAGACTGTGCCGGTTTAAAAATTCGGACGATAGTCAAAGTTTTGGCTCACGGCCTGATCACGGAAAGGGCGCACCACTTTTTTCTGCAGCAGCATGTTGTTAATGATATTGTGCGGAAAGATCTGGATTTGGTTATTAAACAGCTCGACATTGCGGTTATAAATACTGATCGCTGCGCCCACATTTTCATTCTGTTCTTCAATTTCATGCATGATTTTCAGATAAATTTCATTGGCTTTAAGTTCAGGATAGTTTTCGATCACCACGTTTAAGCTGCGCATTAATTCACGGTTCAGGTTTTCTACACGCTGTAACTGAGCAATATCCGCATCTTGCAGGTTCAGGTTCATAATATTCTGGCGCAGTTCAGTGACTTTCTCGAGCGTACCTTTTTCAAAGCTGGAATATTGCTCGACGAGTGGCTGTAGCCCGTCAAGAATTTTAATTTTTTGCCGTTCATAGCTGGCGACATCGGACCAGGCGCGGACTGTGGCATTATAATGGCGAACAATACTGTTACGAATCAGGATAATGGCAAGAATAGCCAGTAGCGGGATAATGATAAATATAATAAATCCCATAAGTTTGCCCCTTGCAAATGATTATTTTAAAAACTGAGTCAGGTCAGTGTGCAGTTGTTCTAATTCTAATAATTTAAACGTTCTCAGGTGGCCACGCAATGCAGGAATATCCTGGATATTCTGATTTTGACTAGAGACTTGAAACAGATCATGTGGTCCGAGATAGCAGAGCATATGCTTTTCCGGATGAAACAGCAGGTCGCCCTGACGCTGTTCGAAAAAATTCGACAAACGCATCACCATTCCCGGTGTTAGCAACTTTGCCATATGCATCGGGTCGCTGCCGTAAAATTTGAGTTTTTGATTGGTACGAATATCACTGCTATGCCAGGGGTGAGGATAAGCAGGAGAAAATTTGCGTCTGGAAGTGCTGACCGCAAGACCGTGTAAGGCAATATCAAAGACAAAAACGCCCCACAGGTCTTTATGCACTTCCATCACTTTGACCGAGTTGCCATTTTTGTCATACACCTGAAGCTCATCAACATAATGATATTGAAAGACCAGCACCTGATGCTGTTGCCCGTTTTCATCTTCCCACACGGTACTGGCATAGCGAGTGATTTCATTACTGAGTGAGCCGCGTTCAAACAGCGGAAACAGGCGTTTTAGATGACCAATAAAATGGAGTGGGTTAAGCGGAATAGAAATATGTTGCGGTTGCTGCTGAAAACGCAGCTGATACTTGGTGCTGAGTGCAATTTCTTCCAGATAGGCCAGCACATCTTCCAGCGGCTGGCGATGTTCATAGCTGATATAAGCCCAGAACATCAGCAGGCAGCCCAGAAATACACAGCCTTGCATCCAGATATTACTTGGAGCAATAAAAATGGCCAAGATGAGCAGTGCGCCAAAAGCCCCTAGCGCCAGTGGCAGATTATTTTCAAACTTTAGGGTAATTGGGCCGTTCCAGGGATGTAGAGCATCCAGCAGCTCCTGATGCGTTTCTGCCTGTAGGCCCAATGCCCTGAGCCGAGCGATATTGTGAAACACCACTTCATTTTTCTTACGTCGAATATGAATGGAATGTTGCACTGCATCGATCGGCATAGGCGTATCCTGTAATTATTTAGCCTGATCAATCAGCATGGCATCGCCATAACTGAAGAAACGGTATTTGCTGTCAACTGCATGCTTGTAGGCATTCAGAATATTGTCGCGATTCGATAAGGCTGACACCAGCATCAGCAGGGTAGATTCAGGCAAGTGGAAATTGGTAATCAGGCGATCGACGACTTTAAATTCATAACCCGGATAGATGAAAATTTGGGTATCACCGGTCCAGCTTTTTAATTCACCGCCATTGGCCTGAGCGGCACTTTCTGTGGCACGTGTTGCCGTTGTGCCGACAGCAATGACTTTGTTGCCACGTTCTTTCGTGGCTTTGATCAGCGCCATCGACTCATCCGACACCTGACACCATTCACTGTGCATGATGTGGTTTTCAATATCATTAGTACGAACTGGCAAGAAAGTACCTGCACCGACATGCAGAGTCACAAAAGTTTTTTGAATGCCTTTTTCTTTCAGCTTTTTCAGCAAGTCTTCATCGAAATGCAGGGAAGCAGTTGGCGCAGCCACGCTGGCCAGTTTGGTCGGATCATTAAACACGGTTTGATAACGGAGTGTATCGATCTCTTCTGCTTCACGGTTAAAGTAGGGCGGAATTGGCAGCGCACCGTATTTATCCAGGACATCTAAAATCGGTTGTGAGAATTCCACAACAAACAGATTTTCATGACGGCCTTGAACGGTCACTTTGACAGCATCAGGACCAATAAACAGTTCTGCTCCGGCTTTTGGGCTGTTGCTGGCCTTAATATGACAGTGAGCAATGAACTGATCCATCATGCGTTCCACCAGCACTTCCACCGCGCCACCCGAGGCACGTTTACCTTTTAGACGGGCTTTCATTACCTTGGTGTCGTTTAGAACCAGCAGGTCACCTTCATTCAGTAAATCTAGAATGTCAGTAAACTGATGGTCTTGATATTGACCTTCAGCATCAAGATGTAAAAGGCGGGAAGCACTACGTTGTTCAAGTGGATAGCGAGCAATCAGCTCATCAGGGAGATCAAAGCTAAAATCAGAAAGTTGCATGATGATTTACGGTAATAAAAACTGGGTTTAGTATAAACTTTTTTCCTTTTTAAGGCGGGAATTGCAGCTTTATAGCGCAAAAAAATCAAATTTGTTTTAAAATTAAACAAATGCAATTATTCTGCGTTGACATCTGAAGTAAAGCGAGTAATATACCTTTCATCTACTCCCGAGGTGGTGAAATTGGTAGACGCGGCGGACTCAAAATCCGCTGTCAGAGATGACGTGTCGGTTCGAGTCCGACCCTCGGGACCAAAATTCTAAAGAACCCCAAGCATATTCAGTCTTGGGGTTTTTTATTGCCTGAGTTTTCTGGCTTGAGCTGTTGATTTTCTGATGCTTGGCTATTTGGGCGCTAAACCCTGTATTTTCATATATAAAAAATCCCTCGATTTAAGAGGGATTTTTTATGTTTATCTGTTCGCTTTAAGGCTGCGGATTGGGGGGTACCAGTTGATCCAGATCTTTATCGGACAACTGATCCAGTTCAGAAATATCAGTTTTAATTTTCCACTGTGTTTCATCATCCACCGGGTTTGGCAGACGGGCTTCGAGCCAGTCACATACCACATCTGGTGGGAAGTCAGCATGATTGCATTGAATGACCCAAGAGAGGAAATCCTTCGCCATGCCATTCATATAGGGTGGAGGAGACACCGGCAAGAATTGAGTCGGCAAACGTTCATTTTTAGAAATATAGTTCAGCACATGACCTAATTCCTGAACGGTTTGCCATGCCAAGGGATGATCAACATCAATCTGGAACTTAAACCACCACGCCTGTTTGCCATCAGATCCGTAGCTATCAATCAGGTTTTTTTGAACACTTGGGACTTTACAGAAATATTCATATAAACGATCAAAACTTAAATCGGACACAATGTTGGACTCAAAACTCAGAAAATCAAAGTGTAGCATAAAGCATGCATACAGCACCTGAGCCACTGGACAAATGTCTATTTCGCTATAGGTGATAAATCCTTGTGGTATCACCAGATAAATTCATATTTTCTTCGTAAATTTTGTATAAAATATAGACAAACCTCATAAGGGAAGTTGCTATGAAAATTATCTTGTCTGGCGCTTGTCTAGCTGTATTATTATGTGGAGCTTCTTTCCCAGTTATAGCTGCCAATAACTGGGTGGGATATAGCAGTAAAGATCATTATAAACCTCCACAACCGCCACGTCCGAAAGCACCGCAGCAGTATTATCCGCAGCGACCTCTGCCACCAGTGCAGCATTATCCGAATCGCCCTGTCATTCAGAATGGGGTCAGTCTGCGTTATCAGGCACCGACCACGATTTATCAAAACTCTAATAGCTATAGTTGGGTGAATGGTGATCCGAATCAAGCACAGATTGAAAGTTCACGTTATGTTTTAATCAATGACTGGCGCCGTTTGGGCCTGCCTGATCCGCCTGTGGGGATGCATTGGATTTTTGAAAATGGCCGTTATGTGTTGGTGAATCATCGCTAAAGCTTTATCTCTTACAAGAGATAAAATCTCCTTGCTTAAGGTAAAAAAGTCCCCCTTTGCAAAAGGTGAGAAGCACTGCTTCGCAAGAGAGGGATTAAAATAAAATTGTTAAAAAATCTCCCCAAACCCCTCTTTTTCCAAGAGGGGCTTAAAAGCTATGCCAACTCATCATCCTCAGGTCGTGGCGTTTTGCCTTGTGGCAAGGGTTTTTCGTTATGCTTATCTCGAATCACGGATGGATAAGTCCAAGATGCATAACGAACCACCAGAATGGCTAGGGCCAGAATCAGAATCGAACCGGTAATAATTACCAGATCCATGCTGGCTTTATGGGTATGTTGAATATCGGAAATCAGTAAACGGGTCAGTGCGGTAATGGCGATATAAATTAAGAAACGCACCGGCATATGGTTGGTCTTAAAGTAAATTCCGACCATGGCACCCAATTCCAGATAGATGAATAACAATAAAATATCATCAATACTGGCAAACTGTTTAATGGTCAAAATGTCGATCACAGTATGTCCTGCTGACCAGATCACCATACAGCCAATAATAAATAAAGCCAGATAATGGAAGCTTTCTACGGCGATATTGCCAAAATGATCGAGGAAAGACTCTACTTTTTTAACTTTGGATTTAGGCCTCATGATACGGTCTTCCTGCTGTCTGTTAAATGGTTCACATATCTCAGGAAAGGTGAAGCAAAAAGCATGCAAAATGAGTCAGTCTATGAAAAATAAATATGTAAATAAGATGAAAAAGTGTATTTTTTTTAAACTAACTTGCTATATTGTAGAAGTTGAACATCGAATAATGAGGGAGATAAAATGTTAGAAAAAATCCAGAATAAGATTAGTCAATTAGAAGCCGGTAAAAAATTAATTTTGGGTACGGGGATTAAAACCGACGATATGCAAAAAGTACTGGAACTGTGTGAATCGCTACAGTCTGAAGGTGAAATCCGTATCGTAAACAAGCATATAAATCCTAAAATAGCGAACCAGCCAGATACTATCTTGATTGAAAAAGTTTAATCACCATTAAAAAAACGCCTGCAATCGCAGGCGTTTTTTTATGACTCAGGCGGCTTTTAGACTTGTGCAGTAAAGTAGTCTTCAGTGAAATTCATGATCACGTCAGAACCTGCTTTGATCTTGGTGATACGTAAGGCAAGTTCAGGCAGGATACGCTGGGCAAAATAACGCGCTAAGGCCAGTTTGTTCTGGTAGAAATCCCCCTGTTTGTCTTTGGCTGCATTGGCAATGCGGGCAAACATATAAGAGAAGCTCAGCAGACCGACCACATGCAGATAATCTACCGCAGATGAGTTGGCAAAATCTGGACTCTCTTGCGCAGCTTCAAGGATGAACTGAGTGACAGCTTCAACTTCTGCCGCCGCATCTAAAGTTGCATCCTTAATGAAGTTAAGATCTGCATCTAAGCCATTGGTAAAATCACGGATTTCCTGAATGTATTCAGCGATGAACTCACCTTTACACTTAATGGTTTTACGGCCAATCAAGTCTTGTGACTGCACACCATTGGTACCTTCATAGATCTGGGCAATACGCAGGTCGCGTACACATTGTTCCATACCCCATTCACGGATATAACCATGGCCACCGAAGACCATTTGTGCATCCAGGGTGCTATTAAAAGCAGTATCGGTCAGATAGGCTTTTGCAATTGGGGTGAGCAGGGCCACACGGTCATTGGCTTTTTTCACCGCTTCAGCATCGGTTGAGAACTTGGTGATGTCGAGCTGTTGACCGACATAGACCGCAAAAGCACGGGAAGCTTCATTGTTGGCACGTACATTGAGCAGCATACGACGTACATCGCCATGCACCAAAATGCTATCCGCTGGCTTGCTTGGTGATTGAACCCCAGCAGCACTACGGCCTTGTAAACGGTCAGTCGCATATTGCGCCGCATTCTGGTAAGCAAATTCGGATGCGCCTAAACCTTGAATACCCATAGACAGGCGTTCATAGTTCATCATCACAAACATGGCAGCCAAGCCTTCGTTTTCCTTGCCCACGATATAACCTTGGGCGCCATCGAAGTTCATGACACATGTTGCAGAGGCCTTGATGCCCATTTTGTGTTCAATTGAACCCGCACTCACCGGGTTGCGTTCGCCTAGAGAACCATCTGCATTGACCAGGAGTTTCGGTACGATGAACAGCGAAATACCGCGTGAACCAGCCGGTGCATCAGGTGTTTTGGCCAGAACCAGGTGAATGATATTTTCAGCAAGATCGTGGTCACCACCAGTGATAAAGATTTTGGTACCGGTAATGCTATAGGTACCATCTTCATTACGTTCAGCTTTGGTTTTGATAATCCCCAGATCTGTACCGGCATGTGGCTCGGTTAAGCACATGGTGCCTGACCATTCACCCGAATAGATTTTAGGTAGATAGGTTTCTTTTTGTGCCTGAGATGCATAGCTGTTTAAGGCCATACCTGCACCGACAGAAAGCAGGGGATAGAGCATAAATGACGGGTTGGTGGCGAACAGCATTTCATCCGAAAGTACCGTCAGCATTTTTGGCATGCCTTGACCGCCCCATTCTTCATCTGCGCCTAGACCAATCCAGCCGCCTTCCGCATATTGTTTGAATGCAGCTTTAAAGCCTGCAGGTGTGGTGACTGCACCATTTTCATATTTTGCCCCTTCTTCATCACCGCTACGGTTCAGAGGCAGGGTGACATTTTGCGCAAATTTAGCCATTTCTTCCAGAATCGCCTCTGCTGTTGCAGCATCAAGGTGGGCTAAGTTTTCATTGGCTTGCCAGAATTGTTCTGCATTAAATACATCATTCAGAATGAATTTCATGTCGGCAAGTGGCGCGTTATAAATTGGCATAGTATGTCACCTGTTTCTTGTTGGATTCGATTGGTTTTACGTCAGTCTAATGCATTGAAAATCTTATTGTTAGACGACTAAAGGTTAATTCTGTAACGCTTTATAAAGAAAAAGGACTGCCTGTTAAGTGACCGTCCTTTTCCTGATTTATGCATTTAAATATGCATCAACTTAGAATGCGAAATGTTCCGCATCCAGGCTCATTAACGGTTCAACACCAGTTGCGATCACCTCAACATGTGAACGAACACGTGGCAGGATTTTCTTGAAGTAGAAACGCGCAGTGGTCAGCTTCGCATTATAGAAATCAACTTCAGATGTGCCTGCAGCCAATTGCTCTTGAGCAATCAGGGCCATACGTGCCCACATATAAGCCAGGGTCACATAACCAGAGAAGTACAGGTAATCCACTGCTGCTGCACCGACTTCTTCAGGGTTCTGCATTGCACGCATACCGATCTGCATGGTCAGGTCGCCCCATTCCTTGTTCAAGGCAGCCAGTGGTTCAACGAACTCTTTCATGCCAGCGCTATCTTTGTTGGCTTCAGCAAATTTATGGATGATCTTGGTGAAGTCTTTCAACATTGCACCTTGAGTACCCAATACTTTACGGCCTAACAAGTCCAACGCCTGAATTTCAGTGGTTCCTTCGTACAGGCAGGCAATACGGGTATCACGTACAATCTGCTCCATGCCATGCTCAGAAATAAAGCCATGACCACCGAAGACCTGCACACCGTGTTTGGCAGATTCTGAACCGGTTTCGGTCAAGAATGCTTTGGCAATTGGGGTCAGCAAGGACAGGATGTTGTCAGAAGCTTTACGTTCTTCTTCTGTTGCACCTTGCTCAACCACATCAGCATGGAAAGACAGGAAGTACACCAGTGCACGGCCTGCTTCTGCATATGCTTTTTGGGTCAGCAGCATATTACGCACTGCTGGATGGACGATAATTGGATCAGCATCTTTTTCAGGTGTTTTCGGACCTGATAGTGAACGCATGGCCAGACGGTCTTTGGCATAAGCCAATGCGCCCTGGAATGAACCTTCAGAGGCTGAAAGGCCTTGGATAGCAGTACCGATACGTGCCGTGTTCATGAAGGTGAACATGCAGTTTAGACCACGGTTTTCCGGTCCAATCAGGAAACCTTTTGCGTTATCAAAGTTGATCACACAAGTGGCGTTACCGTGGATCCCCATTTTGTGTTCGATCGAACCACAACGTACGCCATTACGTTCAGCGATTGAACCATCGGCATTCAGGTTGAACTTCGGTACGATAAACAGTGAAATACCTTTGGTGCCTTTCGGCGCACCTGGCAGACGTGCAAGTACGATATGGATGATGTTTTCAGCCATGTCGTGTTCACCAGCAGAGATAAAGATTTTCTCGCCAGAGATTGCATAGCTGCCATCCGCTTGCGGTTCAGCTTTAGTACGGATAATACCGAGGTCAGAACCTGCATGAGATTCTGTCAGACACATGGTACCGGTCCATTCACCTGAAACCAGTTTAGGCAGATAAGTATCTTTTTGTTCTTGAGAACCATGGTGTTCTAAAGTACGTACAGCACCGTGAGAAAGACCAGGGTACATCCCCCAAGCCCAGTTTGCAGTACCGACCATTTCGGAAATCACGTTACCCAGAGAAACCGGTAAGCCTTGACCGCCATACTGTTCTTCAGCAGAAAGAGAAGGGAAGCCCAGTTCAATATATTTTTGATACGCTGCTTTAAAGCCTGTTGGCGTGGTGACCACACCATCATTCCACGTACAGCCTTCACGGTCACCGACCTGGTTCAGTGGAGACAATTCGTTTTCACAGAAATCAGCCGCAGCTTCAAGATACTGGTCGACCAGTTCACGGCTGACATTTTCCTGAAATGCAGGCAGGCTGGCATAGTGTTGTTCAGCATTTAAAAGCTCATGCAAAACGAACTGCATATCACGTAAAGGCGCTTTGTATTGTGGCATATCATTTTCCTCAATACTGGTTTATACCAGCGTTATAATCCTGAATTAATCTGAAACGTGCCTTCACTGACACGTATTAACATGGCTCTAATCGTGCAACATCTTCCTGGCAGGCACAAGCATTTCAGGAGAAATTCTTGGTGACTGTAAAGTCAAAGATAAATGCACTTGAAATCTTAAGTATATTGAGTGTAAACGGTTTTATAAAAGAATAGCTGACACGAATGGTCAAAAATCATAAAACTTAGATGGACTTAGGCGAAACCATTTAGCGCCATAAAAAAAGGCACCCGAAGGTGCCTCTGTAAACATAAAGTTTAGTTCATTTTTCAAGATGCTTTTACAGCAGTTGCAGCCACAGGCGCTTTGGGCTGGAAGCGGACATGACACTGACCATTAATGGTTTTGTCGCCGACTTTGATCTGTGCAGCAGTGCCATCTTTTTTGCCCTGGCAAGCCTGAAGGATTGCTTGTTGCTGCGCCTGACGTTGGGCAAGACGCTGCTCAAACTGTTGCACCATTTCGGCACGTTGAGCGTCTGTCAATGCCTGGCCACGGACTTGGCCGGGTGCAGCGCGGAAGTCACCACGCATTGGACGATGTTCACCTTTCATGCCGCGGAAGTCTGCTCGTGCAGCTTTCTGGTCTTTACGGTCGGCTTTAAAGTAGATATTGCAGCTACCCTCAACAGTTTTGTCACCTGCCTTAACCTGAACAGCGCTGCCTACTGCTTTATTATCGCAGGCCTGTTGAATCTGTTTTTTAAACTCGGCACGTTCAGTCCGCATTTGCTGGAATTTTTCACGTTGTTCAGGACTTAAGTGACGGCCTTTTTTATCCTGATGATGTTTCATCATGCGTGAATGATCTGCATCTGCAACATTGCTGGTCGATTGACAAGCCGTCAGTGCCCCCATAGATAAAACACTTGCGCCCACTACAATCATTTTTGTCATTGCTTTCATTGTATGTCTCTCTACCCAAATGGCTGATTTCAATACAACAAAGAATAAATAATAAAGATGAAGAAACAATGGAGAGTTTTTTAAGCCTGTGTTCGCTACAATAATGAATATAGAGGAAAAACCGAGAATCTGCTTTTGAATATCCGCCGCATTCCAATTGCATTACGCCTGTTTCTGACGGTGCTGTTTACCACACTGGTCATTACCACCGTGAGTCTGGGTGTGCTGCATTTAAATATGCAACGTAATTTCACGCGCTATGTGGCCGATGTTGAAATGCAGAAGCTTGATTATGTCATTGAAAATTTGGCAGCAGTGTATTCGGTATATAACGACTGGGGCAATGCCATTCAAGCGCAGATCTTACAGATGGAAGGTGTGGCCGCGCCGGATGATTATGATCGTCTGTCACGCTGGTGGCTACGCCGGCAGTATGACATTGCCTTGCAGCAGCGTTATTTTCAGGATCAAACCTTGGCCAATGTGGCACCAAGCCTGATGGATACCGAGAGTGATCGCGCCAAGATTGATGAAGAAGAGCTGCGTATTCTGGCAGCCAACCTGCCTTCCCAGTTTCAGCCTTTTGAAGGTTTAAGATTCCCACTCAGTTCTAATCAGAACCTGTTTAGAACAGACCGTAAAAATAGCAATACCCAAGCCACACAACCAGAGAGTGGAAAAAAGCAGTTTATCCAGATGCCAGACCGACTCGGTCTGAGCTCGCGTTTGTCCTTATATGATGCACAGCGCCGCTTTGTGGTGGGTGAGTCTTCTGAAGAACAGGTTTCCTATCGTCCGATTGTGGTCAATGAGCAGATTGTGGGTTATCTGGGCCTGAAACCCGTGCTGGATCAGGATGATGCCTTAAGTATTAACTTCTTTAGTAATCAGAAGCGCTACCTGTTTTTGGTCTATGGTCTTAGTATTCTGACCAGTTTGATTGCGGCTTTACTGTTAGCCACTTATTTTAAAAAGCCGATTCAACGTTTGCTGAATGGAACCCGTGCCCTGACCCAAGGCAATTATCAGTATCAGGTTAAAGTCAACCGGAATGATGAACTGGGTGATTTATCCAATGAGTTAAATGCCTTGGCGGTGATTCTAGATCAGCATGAAACCTCGCGCCGTCAATGGGTGGCCGATACCTCGCATGAATTAAAAACGCCGCTGGCCGTGTTGCAGGCACAGATTGAAGCCATGCAGGATGGGATTCGTAAACCGACGCCGGAACATTTTGCGTCAATGTTAGCGCAGGTCACCAGTCTGAAAAAACTCACCCAAGATCTGGCAGCGCTGGCACAGGCAGATGCACAACAACTGCAAATCTATACTAGCAGCGTGAATCCATGGGATGTGGTGCAGCAGGAACTGATTAACTTCCATCCGAAGTTTGAACAGGCGCAATTAACGGTGACTGCAGAAGGCGAAGATGCTGACATCCAGCTTGATCTGGATCGCTTTAAACAGATTATTGCGAATTTACTCAGTAACAGTATTCGTTATACTGAATCGGGTGGACAGGTACATATTCATACTGAGCAGACAGAGAAAGAGTGGAGCTTATACGTCGATGACAGTCCATTTGGTTTGACCGATGAGCAGCTGGCGCGTATTGGCGAGCGTTTCTACCGGGTGGATGATTCACGTACTCGTGCCACCGGGGGCACCGGACTTGGTTTGGCATTATCGTGTAAAATTACCCAAGCCTTAGGCGGCAGTCTGAGCTTCGACCATTCACCACTTGGTGGCTTGCGTTGCAAACTGACTTTTCCTAAACAAATGAAATCATAAGGAAGTTTATTCATGAAACATATTATGCTGGTTGAAGATGAAGTCGAACTTGCACAGCTGGTGCGAGACTATCTGGAGGCTGCTGGCTTTGAAGTCAGTATGTTTCATGATGGACAAGACGCCTATAACAGTTTTATCCAACGTAAACCCAGTCTGATGATTCTGGATTTGATGGTGCCGCGTATGGATGGTCTGACCATCTGCCGTAAAGTACGTGAGCAGTCGGATTTGCCGATTATTATGGTGACGGCGCGAACCGAAGAAATTGACCGTGTGCTGGGGCTGAACATGGGGGCGGATGATTATATCTGTAAGCCTTTTAGTCCCAAAGAACTGGTGGCACGGGTGCAGGCGGTATTACGTCGTCTAGACCGGAAAGCAGAACCGGAAAGCAATGATTTATTCCGGATGGACAAATCACAACAGCGCATCTGGTATCAACAAAAAGCGCTAAACCTGACCCCAACAGAATTCCGTTTACTGGAGCTATTTCTGGAGCATGTTGGTCAGGTGTATTCACGTGCGCAATTGCTGGATCATATTAACCCGGACAGTTTTGATGTGGCGGACCGGGTCATCGACAGCCATATTAAAAACCTGCGCCGTAAGATTTCCGATGCTGCCGAAACGGGTAACCGTCATGAGTGGATTCAGGCGGTGTATGGTGTGGGCTACCGTTTTGAATATCCTGAGGACTGATCCAGTCTGTAGAAATCATAAAAGCGAATAGTGCATTTCTATTCGCTTTTTTATGGACTGAAAAATATTGCGGCAGGTCTTATTATAAAAATAACCAGAGCCAAGGAAGAATATTCAATGGATATCCAGATTCGTGATGAACAGGAAAATGATCTTCAAGCCATTGAAGATTTAACCAAACAAGCATTTTTGAATGCTGAACATAGCAGTCATACTGAACATTGGATTATAAATCGCCTACGTAAACACGAACAGTTAACGGTGTCGATGGTTGCAGTTGAAAATAAAAACATAATCGGTCATGTGGCCATTTCTCCTGTGACGATTTCTTCAGGGACAATCGGCTGGTATGGACTGGGACCTATTTCAGTATTGCCGGAAAAGCAGGGCATGGGGATTGGCGCTTTGCTTATGTATGCTGCTTTAGAACGATTAAAACAGCTGGGTGCTCAAGGTTGTGTCGTATTAGGCGATCCAAACTATTATACGCGTTTTGGTTTTAAGGCTTACCCAGAACTCTATCTAAAAGAGGTTCCACCAGAATATTTTCAGGCAATTGTGTTGCATGGTTCTATTCCGAAAGGAGAAGTGATTTACCACGAAGCCTTTAAGGCGACGGATTGACAGAAAAAACCAAAAAAATTATCAAGAAAAAAGACAGTGCTTTATTTCTAATTAGATTTAAGTTAATCATTTATTATCTAATAAAAATCAATTATTTATTTTTTTAGCTACATATTCTTAAATACAAAATTAAAAGTTTAAAAACTAATTACTTAAATTTATGGGTTAGCTGATTGAGCGGAGACCCGATACAATTCCATTTTCTATTTATCATGAGAATATGTCTTGCAGAATGAAACGCCGCAGCTTCAACGCCGTTTGAAGAATCGTCATATCCAATTGATCGCGATGGGTGGTGCCATTGGTACCGGTTTATTTTTAGGTTCTGCACATATCATTCAGTCTGCTGGGCCTTCCATTATTCTGGGTTATCTCATTGGCGGTCTGGTGGCATTTCTGATTATGCGTCAATTGGGCGAAATGATTGTACATGAGCCGGTGACCGGTTCCTTTAGTTATTTTGCCTTTAAATACTGGGGGAGATTTCCAGGCTTTTTAACCGGCTGGAACTACTGGATTCTGTATATTCTGGTGGCCATGACGGAATTAACCGCGATTGGAAAATATATCAATTATTGGTGGCCAGAGATTCCGTCCTGGGTGTCCGTCCTGTTTTTCTTTGTATTGGTGACCTTGATGAACCTGGCCAATGTCAAGATTTATGGTGAAGCTGAGTTCTGGCTCTCCTTGATCAAGGTGTTGGCAATTATTGCCATGATTTTGTTTGGGGTGTATTTGCTCTTTACTGCCGATATCAGCTCCACGGCATCCATCAGTAATCTTTGGGTACATGGCGGTTTCTTTCCGAATGGCTTTGAAGGGCTATTTTATATGCTGGCCTTTATGATGTTCGCCTTTGGTGGGATTGAGCTGATCAGTATGGCAGCGGCGGAAACAGAGAATCCTGATAAGAATATTCCGCGTGCAGTGAATCAAACCGTGATTCGGGTATTTTTATTTTATATCTGTTCGCTGGCAGTCTTGCTGTCCCTTGTCCCGTGGAATCAGCTGAGTTTGGGTGATCTGGAACATAGTCCCTTCGTCATGATCTTTAATCTGATCGGGATTGATTGGGCAGCGCACCTTTTGAATTTTATTATTCTGAGCGCTTCGCTTTCGGTCTGTAATAGTGGCATGTATGCCAATAGCCGCATGTTGCTGGGTCTGGCAGAGCAGGGCAATGCACCCAAAGCCTTTAAGAAAATGAACACACAAGGCGTTCCTGTTGCAGCGGTTCTGTTTTCAGCGCTGCTGATTTTTGGTTGCGTGATTCTGAATTATTTTGTGCCTGAAAAAGCGCTCAGTTATCTGATTTATATTGTGGTGGCTGCAGCGGTACTGAACTGGATGATGATCAGTTTGATTCATTTAAAGTTCAGAAAAGTCATCCAGCACGCCGGACATCAAACGAAATTTCCTGCGTTATTTGCCCCGTTGACGAATTATCTGGTTTTGGCGTTTATGCTGATGATTTTATACATCATGTGGATGCAAGGTTTTATGTTGTCGGTATTGGTATTACCCGTATGGATTGCCGTGTTATTTGGGATGTTTAAATTGGTAAAGAACAAGGCTTGATCACATTTCATGTTGAGTCGATATCGTGAGTTTTGAACAATCATTATCTTTACGGTTGCAAGAGCAAAGACCATGACCAGCCCAGTGCATTTGCGCTGGGCTTGAATAAATTAAACTACTGAATTTTTTAAATAAAAGCAGATGCTTTATAAATTATATTCATTCCAGAAATTATTAAAAATCCAGAATCCAGCATCAATTGCTGGCTTAGCCAAGAAAAATAAAAGTCGCGAACAAAAGATCATGAAAGCTGCTATAGCTCTGTAGATCTTTCACCAGAACCAGAACAGATCATGCTTGAAGCATTGAATAGATAGGGTAGGAAGCAGATTTAGAACGCTTGATTGCTAAGCATGCAATATATAATTTTAGGCAGAGACTTCAATTGTTCTTAAAGCTTCAATTCGTAATCTTTCCATTTTTTTGAGCTTCGACAGCACCAATGCATAAGAGTTGGACACCAAATCCTTTAGCAAAGATTCATCTAATTCATCATCCTCATAGACCGAAATCCAATGGCGTTTATTCATATGCCAACCCGTATGAATATAAGGATAAAGATCTCGCAGCATGACCCCATCGTCGGGTTCAACTTTTAAATTAATCGCTGCTTTGCCATGTAAATGAAAGGACAACATAAAGACTTTATCCAGTACCTTAAACACATCACAGCCCTCACCAAAAGGCTGAGTTAGGGTCACCTCAGGTAAAGCGAAAGCGCTCTTCGCTGCAACTACATGTAAAAGCATAAGCTATGGATCACTCAAAATAACACTGTGGATAATGCTTAAATTATCCACAGTTTTTGTATAAGGTGTGAATAAGTTAAGACGAACAGCTCACCATCACTTCCGGTACATCACTTGGCAATGGCCCCAAGTCTTCGGCGCGCTCAAGCTCTAGCTGTTGGGTAAAAGGAGTACTTAATAACTGGAACAAGCGCTCCACTTCAGAAAAATCATCCGCTTCAGCCAGTTCAATTGCTTTTTGTGCCATATGATTACGCAGAATATAATGTGGATTAGCCAGTTGCATGGCTGCGTCTAGTTCTTCAATATTCTGATGTTCGCGAATACTTTCATATTGTGCCAAGAATGCTTCAAACTGACGGCGATCCAGACAATCATCTTTAATCGCTTCATATGCATGATTTTGCAGTCGAATAAAGCTTTGGGTGTAATCCAGCTGTTCACTTTGTAAAATGCGTAAAAAGGCCATGGCGCAGTCGAAGCTGTCTTTATGAAAACTCGGCAAGCCCATTTTCTGGCTCAGACCAAGTTTGTAATGTTCCAGAAAGGTCGGTTCATAATGTTCCAGACAGGCGGCCAGATCTTGTTTCCATTGTTCTTTATCATAATCTGCCGGGCAGAGCGGAATCAGATTATTTAACCAGGTCCATAAATTCCAGTGTCCAATGCTCGGCTGCTGCTGATAGGTATAACGGCCCTGATAATCCGAATGGTTATTGATCCAGTTAGGACGGAAACGCTCCATAAAACCGTAAGGGCCAAAATCCAGCGTTGAACCGGTAATATTCAGGTTGTCGGTATTCATCACCCCATGCGCAAAACCGACCAGTTGCCATTTGGCAATCATCACGGCGGTACGTTGAATTACTTGGGTGGCAAAAGCGCAGATCGGTTGTTCGGCCTGTAAGCATTCTGGATAATGCCATTCGATGCATTTTTGGGTGAATTCAGCGAGCAAGTCTGGTTGATATTGATTAATCCATTCAAAATGTCCCAGGCGAATATGGCAATCTGATGTACGCAGCATCATAGCACCCGGTTCCAGCTTTTCACGCTGCACCCCTTGGGCGGACGAGGTAAAACCGACCGCGTTACTCGAAGCAATGCCCAGGCTATTTAAGGCATGTCCGGCCAGATATTCGCGAATGACCGAACGCAGCACGGCACGTCCATCGCCCATACGCGAATAAGGGGTAGCCCCGGCACCTTTCAAATGCAGATCAATGGTTTGCTGATCTTTATCCAGAATCTGAGCAATCAGTAAACCACGCCCATCGCCGAGCTGGCCGGCCCATTGTCCGAACTGATGCCCGGCATAAACCATGGCTAAGGGCTTGAATTCTTCAAAGGTTTTTTGACCACTGCAAATTTCAACCCATTCGGCCTTGTCCTGTGCTGACCATTGCAGCTGCTCTGCCAATGTCTCATTGAAATGTCCAGCTTTAGGACCTTTTAAAGGGGTCGGTGGCTGCTGATGATATAGGCGGGCCGGGAGAATAGGGTAACGGGCATTAAAGTACATGACGTTCACAGCTAACTTAAATTGAAATCACTATAACAAAGAATAATGCTGAAAACTGTTGAACATTTTTGCTGATGTTGAATATAAAAAATGCCCCAAAGTTGGAGCATTTTATGTAGCTTTTGCTTACTGCGATGCTGGTACTTTCTTCAGATTACGGACCAGCAAATTCAGTGTTTCACGGTGATGGGACAGACGTTGTTCCACCAGCTGAAACTCGACTTTAAGTTTGTCATCCATCTGATGAATTTTTTCTGCAACAGCAGCTTTCTTCACCTGAAGTTCTGTTTCTTTTAGCTTGGCCCAATCATTTAAGGTTTGAGTAAAGGCATCATATTCTTGCGCGATCTTACTTTTGACCGTCGCAATGTCCTGATTGACATCATGACCATAGACTGCCAGATCCTGCTCGGCATATTTAAACTTCATCGCCAGTTCGGCTTTTTTAATATTAAAACTAGGAATACGACGTAAATTCTTTGCCAAGCCCAGTTTTGAGCAGGTCCAGATCAACCATTTAGTCGGATCATATTGCCACCATTTTATCCCATTACGGTAATCGTACTGGAAGATATGATGATAGTTATGATAACCCTCACCCCAAGTCGCAATTGCTAACCAGAAGTTGTCACGTGCGGTATTTTCGTCGGTATAAGGACGTGAGCCCCACATATGGCATAGCGAATTGATAAAGAAGGTCACATGATGGCTCAGAATCAGACGCACCAGGCCGCCCAGCAATAATACGCCCCAGACATCGCCCACAGCCCAGCCAATCGGCAGCAGAATGGCTGCATGCACGACAACCACCAGCGGAATATAGTATTTGTGCTGGAACATCACCACCTTGTCATTTAGCAAGTCAGGTGCATTCTTGTAATTTGGCTCTGCGGCCGGATAGTCACGCAGCATCCATCCCAGGTGTGCATACCAGAAGCCATTATTGATCGAGTAAGGGTCTTTTTCCACATCATCGACATGACGGTGATGGGTACGGTGACCAGAACCCCAGTATAAAATACTGTTTTGTACAGCAAATGTACCCATGATCATTAAAACGATTTTTAATGGTAAAGTCGCTTCATAAGCACGATGTGCCCAAAGACGATGGTAACCTGCGGTAATACCCAGACTACTGACGCCGAGTAAAACAAACATACTGATCCAGGCCGCAAGACTGAAATCATGGTGATACGCATACAACGGAATCGCAATCACTGCTACGATGGGCAAAGCCACCAGCGCGAAAACAGCGACCCAGTTAATTGGGGCTTGAGGTAGGGGAGCATTCATCTCCAACAGCACTCCTGGAACCGGGGAAGGTTTTATCTAAAAAGCTCAATCTACTATGAATTATAGTGGATCAGACTTATCCATATTAGCACGGGCAATAGGGTGGAACTAGCTTTATTGCACAGGTGTATTGTACTTATGAGTAACAGAATAATTAAAACTAAAGATGCCATTTCCAGGCTGTTTTTAACGCACGGTTTTTAACCATCGAAGGCGTTTATAAGCTGCTGAAAAGCAGAAAATTCTTCATATTTCATCTGTTTGTCTGAGCGGTTTGGATGCCCGTAAGATGGCTCGATCTGTATTTGAAAAATTAAAATGAATAATAGATTGAATAGTCCGATAGGGTTTAGATCTTCATATTGAGTCCATTTTTAACGCACTTCTATACAAAGCGAGAACAACTGAGTGATGCTTGATTTTTGCTGGATCGCAAAGCAGTATTTTTCTCAGCTGAGCAAGGTTGAGTAGTGCAAAAATACCGTTTTTAAAGTTGCTGTAACATCAACTTAGGATAGTCAGTAATCAGGCCTTGTACCCCCAAATCACGCAGTTCTTTGGCGCGTTCGACGTCATTTACGGTCCAGACACTCATATTCAGTTTTGCTGCTTGCGTCGCCTGAATTAGTTCCTGATTTGCCAGTTCATTCATCCAGCCAATGTGACCACAGCCGAACGCTAAAGCCTGATCAATCGCTTTATGCTTGATATCAGTTTCGATCAGTAAGCCACGTTTAAACTGGGATTTTTGTTGTTGCAGGGCTGCGTGAATTTTTAAATCAAAACTGGTGATAATCGCTGACTGTTCAAAGCCTTTGAGCTGTTGTTGTACGGCTAAGGTGATTTTCTCCGCCGCCGCTTCAGAAGCAACTTCTTTAATTTCGACTTCGATATGTTCAAAATTATGAATGACATTTAAAGTTTGATTGAGTAAAGGCGTTGGTTCGACCTGATTCCATTCCGACCATTGGACTGCATGGTTATAGAGAGGGAGCTCTTCGTGACTGCATTCATAGAGCGGCTTTTTGTGCCCGGTGGTACGGATAAAATTATCATCATGCATGATGATCAGGGCATTATCTTTCAGTTGACGTACATCAAACTCAACGGCACGAATCCCGATGTCCTGAATGTATTTAAAACCACCCAGAGTGTTTTCTGGAGCTTCTCCGCGTGCACCACGGTGTCCGATTATGCGCATACTGCGATAACCTGAAAAAGAAAAGATGAGTACATGATGTCGAATGAATATGACCAGAGAATGACGCTATTCTGCGCCTTTAACACTTTGTTGCAAAGTCCCAAAGACGCAGATTTTTCTGAAGAAATTAGATGTTTTTAGCGGTTTTATTGATCGATAGTTTCATTGATATTTTTCTGCCATAGCACTTCAGCGCCACCTTCTGCATGTTGCAGGGTACGGGAAGCCACAAATAACCAGTCAGATAAACGGTTGAGTAATTGCAGCGAAGCGGCCTGAATATTCTGGTCACGGTTGTGAACCGACATCACACTACGCTCTGCACGACGGCAAACAGCACGGGCTTGATGGGCAAAGCTACAGACCAAAGTACCAGCAGGCAGAATAAAGTCTTTGAGCATCGGCAAGGCTTCATTCATACGGTCGATGTCATTTTCCAGAAACTCAACTGAGACGGGTTGAACCAGATTAAAACCTGGAATACACACTTCGCCGCCCAAGTCGAATAACCAGTGCTGGATCAGGCTTAAGGATTTGTCCCATGTCGCTTGATTCTCAATTGAACTGACTGCAATCTGAGCGCGTAATACGCCAATACAGGCATTCAATTCATCCACATCACCAAGTGCAGTGATACGTAAGTCATCTTTGGCAACACGTGAACCATCACCCAGGCCTGTGGTGCCTGAATCGCCGGTACGGGTATAGATTTTACTTAAACGGTGACCCATTTCATTTCCTTAAAATTTTGAATGCTGTAAATAAAAAGCATCATGCCATAGGTATGACATGATGCTCAAAGGTATTTGGAAAAAGCTGAGCTTAGTATTTAAAGGTCACACCGGCAGAGGCAAGGCGACCACCGTTGATGTAATAGATACTATCTCCACCAAAGTATTCTGTTTCATACTGAACATCACCAATATTCTCGATATTGGTGAAAACTTTAACGGACGGAGTAATATTCCAGTAGGCATTCAAATCAATAGTGGCATAACCTGGATTTTGGTATCGACTGTCCCAGCTTTTGGACTTCGAGCTTCCAACAACGGATGCACTTACTCCATAGATTGCATTTTGGATACCGGTTGAGAGGGTAACTTTTTGACGTGGTCTTTTTTGCAGATCTTCTTTGAGTTCAGCATCTTTTGCCTGTACATAAGCATATGAAGCAGTTAAGAATAAATCATCAGCATTCCATTTATAGGAAAGTTCGCCACCTGTGAATTCTGATTTATTCACATTGACCAGTTTTCCTGCTTTGGAGGTGATTAAGTTATCTATCTCATTGCGATAGATCGATAAACCAAGGGTTGAGTTCTCTGTAAGCTTTTGATCCAAGCCTAATTCATAAGCAAAGCCTTCTTCTGGTTTTAACTCTGGATTTCCACCCCAACTTAACGCATATAAATCATTCATACTCGGTGCTCTAAATGAGCTGCCAATATTGCTATATACACTTGTAAATGGATTAAAGTGATAGCGGATAGCCGCTTGACCTACGGTATGGGAGCCAAAACGCTGGTTGTCTTCTACACGAACGCCGACTTGAGTCTGAACTTTGTCAGTCTGATATTGGTGCTGAGCAAAGTAACCGGTAGATTTGATTTCTTTATCATAGAAAACATCTTCTCCAGGATAGAAAATACCATCCCACTCAAATGATTCCCCTTGTGAGAAGATATCCGCCTTCATTTTTTTATGTGTAAGGCCTGCAAGAAGATTTTGCGTCGGAGTGAATTGCCATTTACTGTATAATTCAGCTTCTTGTGCAGAGTTGTGGATAAAGTCGGGTTTATCCAGCTGATCCAAATCATCTTTGAACTGGGAGAGGCGGGCATTTAATTCAAGATTTGACGTAATTTGAATTTTGCCTTTGAGATTGATGATCTCATTTTGAAAATCTTGAGAAACAAGGTTACCATTTAATTTATAAGCCCCATTTCCTGAATTCTGGCTGTAATCCAAAGAAGTTGCAAAACGCTCTTTCTCTAAGCCAACTTTGGCGCTGTAGCCTTTCTGATCATAGCTATATTTACGCTTGTCATTATTTAAAATGACATCGCCATCTGATTCAAGCCGTTGACCACGAATTTGTGTATAAAAACCGTCTTCAGCAAAATCAGCGCCAATAATGGACTTATAGGTACTATTTTCACCGACTTCTCCGGTAAGAAAAGCACCGGATTTTTCAGGTGTTTTTGAAACCAGCTGGATCACACCGCCAATGGCATCAGTACCATACAGAACAGAAGCTGGACCTTTTAAAACTTCAATCTGTTTTAGATCAGTTGTATCTATAAACTGAATTGAAGCCGAGCCTTGTGAGGGGGTATTTAAGCGAACCCCATCGCGCATGATCAGGGTATGGTCAGATTCCGTACCGCGTAAAAAGATAGAAGCCTGTTGTCCATACCCCCCAGTTTGTACCAGATTGATGGAGGCATCTTCGAATAAGAGATGCGGTAATGAGGCAATTGGGGATTGTTCCAATTTAGCCGGTTCAATCACATTGATCCGCGCCGGCACGTTCTCAATATCTTCTTCAGAGCGGGTGGCAGTGACGACAATGGTATTTAAAGCCGCTTTTGCTACTTTTTGCTCAGCAGCATGAACAGAAGAGGTAAAACCCAGCGCAAGTGCGATTGAAGCCGCTAAGGCAGCAGGCTGAAATTGAATAGACATGATATGCTCCATACATTCACTCCCCGTGAACGATTGAGTTAAAGAACACAACAAGCAGGTATCCGGACTTAAATGGGCAGGGCAGAAGCCATGCTGCCAATCCACCTTCCCACATCAATATGCAGTGGTGTAGACCCAAAGGGTCTAAATTGATTGACGTTTCATTATTTACCGTTGCGGGGGCAGTGCTGGATTTTCACCAACTTCCCTAAAGCGGAGGCTTGAACTTGTTGCAAGTTGCGGCAAGTATAAAGACGGACCGTAATTTAAACAACTTTCCTAAAGAATAACGCGTATGAACTTTACTCAAGTTTGGAAAATTGCTTTACAATGATTCGTTCCAGCTGGATAGATCGGCTATAAAGTTGGAAGTTTTTCGAGCCAGAACAATATGCGAACCCGTACCAAAATCTGTGGAATCACCCGTGTTGAAGATGTACACGCCGCTGCCAATGCCGGTTGTGATGCAATTGGATTTGTCTTTTATCCGCCGAGTCCACGCAGTGTGACCCAAGCCCAGGCAGAGGTACTGGTTCAAGCCGTACCCGCCTATGTGCAAGTGATCGGTTTATTTGTAAATAGCAGTGCTGACGACATCCAGCAGGTTTTAAAGACAGTCGCCTTAGATATTCTGCAATTTCATGGCGATGAAAGCCCAGAACAGTGCCAGCACATTGCTCGGCAGGTCGGGCGTCGTTGGTACAAGGCAATTCAGATGAAGCCTGGCTTGGATATCATTGCCGAAATTCAAAGCTATCAAAATGCTGGTGCCAGCGCAGTGCTGTTAGACGCATGGCATCCGGACTTAAAAGGTGGAACAGGGCATCGTTTTGACTGGACCACTTTCCCGAAATTAGATATTCCGCTCATTTTGGCTGGGGGCTTAAACCCGGACAATGTAGAGCAGGCAATTCACACCACACAGGCTTATGCTGTGGATGTGAGTGGCGGTGTCGAGTCCGCAAAAGGTATTAAAGACCAACAACTCATAAAACGCTTTATGCAAGGAGTCCATCGTGGATCAGCAAACTGTTAATCAAAAAGATCAAGTGATTGACTATACCCAGTACCCGGATCAACGCGGGCATTTTGGTATCCATGGCGGACGTTTTGTGTCAGAAACGCTGATGGCAGCACTCCAGGATCTGGAGCAGCTCTATTTCCGCATGAAAGATGACGAACAGTTTTTGGCAGAATTCGACCGTGACCTTAGCTTTTATGTCGGTCGTCCGAGTCCTTTATATCATGCAGAGCGATGGTCAAAAGAGTTGGGTGGCGCGCAGATTTATCTAAAACGCGAAGATCTGAACCATACCGGCTCGCATAAAGTAAATAACACGATTGGTCAGGCTTTACTGGCGAAATTATCGGGTAAAAAACGTATTATTGCCGAAACCGGGGCAGGTCAGCATGGGGTTGCCACAGCAACAATTGCTGCACGTTTGGGGCTGGAATGCGTGGTCTACATGGGTGCGGATGACGTTAAACGTCAGGCCATGAACGTGTATCGTATGCGTCTGCTTGGTGCAACGGTAGTGCCGGTACAAAGTGGCTCTAAAACGCTGAAAGATGCAATGAACGAAGCGATGCGTGATTGGGTGACCAATGTTGATTCCACCTATTATGTAATTGGGACTGTGGCTGGGCCGCATCCATATCCACAGTTGGTACGTGACTTCCAGTCGATTATTGGCCGTGAAGCGCGTCGTCAGATTCAGGAACAGGCTGGCCGCTTACCAGATGCCTTGGTGGCCTGTGTCGGTGGTGGTTCCAATGCGATGGGCTTGTTCTATCCATTCCTGAATGACCAAGACGTGAAAATGTATGGGGTAGAAGCCGCAGGTCACGGGATTGAAACCGGTAAACATTCTGCACCGCTCAATGCTGGTCATGTCGGGGTATTGCATGGTAACCGTACCTACCTGATGTCTGATGCCCAAGGCCAGATTATTGAAACCCATTCAATTTCTGCAGGTCTGGATTATCCGGGTGTCGGGCCTGAGCATAGCTTCCTGAAAGATATGAATCGTGTTGAATACGTGCCGATTAATGATACTGAAGCGCTGCAAGGTTTCCGTGATCTGACCAAGATTGAAGGCATTATTCCTGCCTTGGAAAGCTCGCATGCGATGGCCTATGTGACGAAATTGGCACCGACCATGTCTAAAGACCAGATTATTATTGCCACTGTTTCTGGTCGTGGTGATAAAGACTTAATGACGGTTGCACGCATTGATGGTGTGGAAATGGTGGAGATGTAATTTTCTTAAAGTCTTCTCCTAGCAGGAGCAGTTTTAGAAAATTTTGAATAATAAAATCGCATTCAAGCCATTGGGTGCGATTTTTTATGGTTTGAACTTTTAATAATCTATAAAAAATAAAGACGTCGTTCATTCATCATTTTCAATAGTGGTAATAACCACATTGTCGTATCATACCTCCCCCTAGCTACTCTACTCGCCAAAGGAATACCAAAATGCCTAGTCTCTTCATCGTTATGCTGGGTGGTCGTCATGCCCGTGCCAATGTGGAAGTTCATGATGTGATTCTGGCCGTAGGTGAATGCCTGGAAGATACTTATACTCAATTAAAAAATGCCTGGTTTGGTGAGCCGGAAGCTTTACATATCGATGCCTGGGCACAAATTAACGGGGTAGAGTTCGAAGCTAAAAAGTACCAGTTACATTTTACCGATGCTGCACCGAATCAGGCGGATGAAAAACTCTGGCTGATTAATTTAGGCGGATATGATGCGCGTGAGTTTGGTGAATTGCACCGCTATGTGCTGGTTGTGGCACAAAATGCCATGGTGGCTAAGCAACGGGGCAAGGCTTATTTTGCTGCACACTGGCAGAAACAGCATACCGACCGGGTACTGGATGTAGACGATTGTATAGCCATTGATCAGGTGCATGGTCGTTATGTACAGCTGGTGGAAGGCTCATTTCAGGCCAACCGCTGGGAAAACACTTATCTGCAAATTTAAGCTAAAAGATTGTAACCAACCGATAAATGACACTCAAACCACTTTTAGAAAGGTTTAGAATCAGCATAATATCGTTATGGATACTCAATTCTTCGACTGAGATGGAATGTCTTACATGGATTTAATTCAGGCAAATGGACAACCGCATTATGGACGTTTCAAAGAGCTGCCTAAAAGTATCGACTACCATGCGTATCAATATAAAACACCGTATGGACAGATACTGACTGGTTGGCGTAAGCAGCTAAAATATAAAAAATTCAAGTTCTGTAGTATTCAGCATGAACACTATAGTATTGGTGTGGCAATTGCCGATATTGCCTGGGCAGGACATGGTTTCTTTTATATCTATGACCATCAAACCGGTGAAGTTGAAGAGTGGAATGCGATTAACTTTTTTTCCCGGCATACGGTTTTAGATGAGCAGCCGCTGTTTAATCACAGTTATTTTTATAAATCACCTTATCAAGTCGAAATCCAGCATGCCAATGGGGCGCGTTATATCAGTGTAAGCAAGCATGGTGACCTTAAACTGAGCGTGCGTATTTTCTGTGCAGGTACAGATCCACTCAGCTTATGCAGTCCGACCGGAATTAATGGCTGGACCTATACCCAGAAACTGACCACACTGGGCTGTGAAGGCTACTTTGTTACCCGACATGGCAAGACCATGCAGTTTAATGAACGCAGCTTTGCTGCACTGGATGATACCTGTGGTTTTCTGCGCCCTGAAACGGCCTGGTTCTGGCTCTCCTGTAATTTCTGGGATGCCAAGCGCAATCGGATTGGTATCAATCTGGCTTCTGGAGTCAATGAAAGCTTTGGCAATGAAAATTGTCTGTGGGTAAATGGTAAAATTTATGCGCTGGCGGATGTACTCTTTCAGCAGGAATCAGAACATCAGTGGACGATTCACTCATTGGATCACCAGCTGCAGTTGAGCATAACAACAGCTTGGCGCCGTTATGAAAATCTGAACCTACGTCTCGTTGGCAGTCAGTTTAGCCAGTGGCAGGCGCGGGTATCTGGAACCATTCAACAGGATGATCAGGAAATTATCTTGTTAGATGAATATGCTTTGCTCGAACAGCACTATGCTAAATGGTAAGACTGATTCAAGCTAAAGCCTTCAAGTGAAGGGTTTTTTATTTTCGCCAATGGCATGCTTTGCCGCCTGCCAGAAAGCTTCTCCCGCCTGAATCGGGTCACCGGTTTCTTCGAGGGTCTGCACCCAAACATCATACTGAGCGATGACAGGATGCTGATTCGGGTGAAAGTCTTTTTTGAACCAGTCCCGATATTGCTTGCCCATTCGTGTCAAGACGCCTTGTTTACCGAAGAACCAGGGCAGACCGCGCATATTCATGTATAGACGCTGGCGTGGGCTAAAGCCATCATGTTTTAACATGATATTGGCCCGATAAATTGTGAAACCAAACATCAGCACGGTGGTCGAAACCAGGACGGCGCGGCGAGTGAATTCTGGTGTTTTAGCCACGTCTTTCATCACATCAAAAGCCACATCGCGGTGTTCCATTTCTTCAATCGCATGCCAGGCGAACATAGCACGTACATAAGGATGCGCATCTTGTAGGGTATGTCGATGACTATAAAAGGTTTCTGCCATCAGTGCAGTCAGATGCTCGGCTGCAGCGGTCACCGCAATATTAAACTGGGCTGAACGATGTTTAAGATCATAATTGAAAATCTTGTTTAAACGCTGAATAAAGTCATCGACCGGCATGCCTTGATCGCGCATCAACTGGTTCATTTTGTCATGCGCCATACCATGTTGAGCTTCCTGTCGAATAAAGTCGGCTACGCGCTGTTTTAAGTCGGGATCAGTAATCTGATCGCGGAACAAACGAACACTTTGAATAAAATAACGTTCACCATCCGGGAAGGTCAGGCTGAGGGCATCGAACATACGGGTTAAAAAAGGATCGTCAGCAAACCAAAAGCGAGGAATTTCATGCAGCTTGAAATCAAGATTGGTGCGAACCACCGGCTGTACAGAAGTTTTTAATGGTGCATTCATCTTTTAGCATTCGAATTAAGGTTGATGCTGACAGTATGTCGGGCCTTACACAAATTGTTTTGACAGTTGCGGTCAACTTTTATACATTTTACGCCAAATGAAAATAAAACTTGTCAAATCAGAACCATCATTGAGAAATGCCTATGCAGGACATCAGAATCTCCAATGGCTATATTCAGCTCTGGGCCACGCATCTGCGCAGTTTGCACATCGAGCCTTTGCAGGCAGATTTTCTGCAGGATTTACATGTCCGACTGCGTTATCTGATCGATCAGCCTTTTGATACTGAAGTGCCGCTTGAGCTGCTCAATACCGTACTGACCCGGACACAGGCGTATCTGAATTGTCCACAGCTGATCTTTGAAATTGTACAATCGATTCGTCCGGAACATTTTGGTGTACTGGGTTATATGGCCTCAAAAAGCAGCAGTATTGCTGAAATGATCGGCTATATCATGCGTTTTCAGCGCCTGGTGGTCGATGGGAGTGAGTTTGTTCCTTTGCAGATTAGACAACATTCACACAGTATTGAATTGCACTGGGATGTTTTGCATGAAAAGTATCTGTTACTGAATGAATTGACTATTGCTGCGATGGTTCAGTTGGGCCGTTATATTTTGCAGGAGCAAGCGCTATTACTACGCTGTGTACGCTTTGCTCATGCTCCCCAAATGGCACAAGTGCATTATCAAAAGTTTTTTGCCACTGAAGTGCAGTTTTCTCAAGCCTACTATGGTTTTGCGCTGGATATACAGGATCTGCAACTCAAGTCTGAACAGGCTGATCCGATGCTGTTACAGTTGCTGCTCCGTCAGGCAG
This sequence comes from uncultured Acinetobacter sp., assembly GCA_947627655.1. Taxonomy (GTDB): domain Bacteria; phylum Pseudomonadota; class Gammaproteobacteria; order Pseudomonadales; family Moraxellaceae; genus Acinetobacter. The sequence goes on from CANQWW010000002.1 coordinate 34,757, forward strand.
AGGATGCCATTGCAGCAAAAAAGACCACGGAATCTACGCTACAACAAGCCGGTAAAATTATTGCCGAACAGCTGCGTACCGAGCAGCAAGCCATTAAAATAGAACAACTGGCCCAGCAGCTCTGGATGTCGTCCCGTAGCCTGCAACGTTATTTAAGTGAGCAGGGCAGTTCGTTTAAAAAACTGCTAGAACAGGAGCGCATAAAACGCTGTCAGCTGCTTTTACAGCAAGAACTCAGTCTCAGTGAGATTGCCCAGCAGCTGGACTATTCTGATCAGTCCGCACTGGCACGAGCCTATAAAGCTGCAACGGGAACCACATTATTACAGGCACGTAAACAGCTCAAAATTGAAGAATAAAAAAAGCGACCATTCAGGCCGCTGCAATTTAATAGGATTGCTTAAGCTGTCTTAATATTGGGAAAGCGTAAGGCAATGGCCAATACCGCAAAAATCGCCAAAATCCAGCAGTAATACACGCCGCCAATAAGCTCTACCGGAGAAAGCTTGGCAATCGAACAGGCCAGCAACAGCTGCGCGCCGTAAGGAGTCAAGCCTTGTACCACACAGGAGAAAATATCCATCAGCGCTGCAGAGCGTTTTGGATCGACCCCATATTCCTTCGCTACTTCACGTGCCATATCACCAGATAAAATAATGGCCACCGTATTATTGGCCACAAACAGGTTGGAAAATACCACCAGAAAACTGATTCCGATCTCACCTGCACGTTGCCGGCCGACCTTAAGTAAACGTGTCAGGGCGTAGATGCGTTCAATCAACCAGCGTAAACCACCTTCACGTTGCATGATCGCCGATAAGCCACCCAGAAACATTGACAGTAATGCCACTTCAAACATACTGAGAAAGCCATCATAGATCGCAGCATTGAGCTGGAGCAGGTCAAATGTAGGCGTAGCAAATAAACCAAACAGCCCGGAAAGCAATACACCTATCGTGAGAACTGCCAGGACATGCAGGCGGCTAAAGGCCAGCGCAAAGACTGCCAGATAAGGCAAGACCAGCACCCAGTTAAAATCTTGATATTCCACATTGCTGGCCGTACTGGTATGCATCACATAAATCAGGATCGTCAAAATGGATGCCGGTACCGCAATCCAGACATTGACCCGGAATTTGTCTCGGAGCTGGACTTTCTGGCTGCTGGTCGCTGCAATGGTGGTGTCGGAAATCATCGACAAATTGTCACCAAACATGGCGCCACCGACCACTGCACCAATCGCATGTATCACGCTAATGTCCGTCGCCTGAGTAAAGCCAAAGGCAATTGGCGCACAGGCGGCAATGGTACCCATAGAGGTTCCCATTGCGGTGGCAATAAACGCCGAAATGATAAACAGCATTGGCAATACGAATTCAGGCGGAATAATCGACAGGCCCAGCTGAACCGTGGCATCGACACTGCCAATGGTACTGCTGACACTAGCAAAGGCACCGGCCAGCATAAACACCATGAACATCAGAATCAGGTTGGGATGGCTGGCACCTTTAAGAAATTCTTCAATACCTTGGTTAAGTTTGCCGCGATACACTAATGCAGCCAAGATAATCGCAGGCAGGGCGGCAACGGGCGCTTTGACCTGATAGAACGCGAACTCGGTTCCAATCAGTGTATGGTAAATTCCGCTACCTAAAAAAATGGTTAAAAATACAATAAGCGGCAACAGTGCAATGGCTCTCGCCTGCACCGAAGCATCTGAGTCAGTCTGCATAGGAGATAAAAAAGTAAAAAAGTACGGCTAGTATAAAGCAGGTTTTGCAATTTCAGAAAATTTTAAATCCAGGCGCTAACTTCTATATTTTATTAGATTTTTAGTAATCAAAATAAGTTTATCTAAACATTCAATATTTTACATAAAGCTGAAATTAGTCATCTTTGATCATTGAGAAAAGAATCAAAATATTCGTAAATACAGTCTTTCGGGTTGTTCTGAAATCTTTGCGCAGGAAATGAAATGCAATACCGTCTCGCTGTGTACTGTTCAATGAACAAAAAATAGCGTTACAATGCGGTGTCTTGTATTTCTACATAGTCAACGCTCAAGTTTGAAAACACATTAAGGAAAGCTCAACCCTATGTCACGTTTAGCCACACGATTTGGACAACTTAAATCTCAACAGCGTAAAGCTTTAGTTTCTTATATCATGGCTGGTGACCCGCATCCAGAAGTCACTGTACCTCTTCTGCATCAGATGGTGGATGCTGGTGTCGATGTGATTGAGTTGGGCTTACCATTTTCAGATCCAATGGCGGATGGGCCTGTCATTGCACTTGCTGCTGAACGCGCACTTGCAGGTGGGACCAATACGCTGGATGCGCTGAATATGGTCAAGGAGTTTCGTCAAAAAGACAATGAAACTCCTGTGGTTTTAATGGGTTATCTGAATCCGGTTGAAGTGATTGGCTATGAAAAGTTTGTCGCTTATGCTCATGAATGTGGCGTCGATGGTGTACTTCTGGTGGATTTGCCACCTGAAGAAGCAGATGATTTGAAAACCGTGTTGCAACAATATGACATGGATCAGATCTTCCTGTTGGCACCGACCTCGACTGATCAGCGTATTCAGCACGTGGTAAAACAGGCCAGTGGCTTTATTTATTACGTGTCTCTGAAAGGCGTAACTGGTGCAGCAACTTTGGACGTGTCTGAAGCTGCCGCCCGCATTCAGAAAATTAAAGCTGCGACAGATGTTCCTGTAGGCGTGGGTTTTGGTATCAGTGATGCTGCATCTGCGAAAGCGATGGGTGTTGCTGCCGATGCAGTGATTGTAGGAAGTGCGTTTGTAAAGCAGTTTGCCGCACTTGCCCCAGAACAAGCCGTTGTTGAAACGGTGAATAAAGTCAAGGAGCTTCGAGCAGCGCTCGATGAGTTAGTATGAGTCAACCAGTGAAATCAGGCAAAATTCTGAGCCCATCGACCCCATGGACGGAGCGTACAGTTCCCGGTATTGATGTGCCTGATGAGCAAACCGCATTAAAGGCAACTTTTACAGAGCCGACCATTGAATGTCCTGAATGTCATGCCTTGGTGACACGTACCGCGATGTCATTTAATGCCTATGTTTGTCCACAGTGTGATGAACATTTGAAAATGAAGGCACGTGACCGTTTGAACTGGTTCTTTGACCAAGTACAGACTGAAATGGGCCAAGAATTCAAAGCCAAAGATCCGCTGAAATTTGTCGACAGTAAAGCCTATCCGGACCGCATGACAGAAGCGCAAAAGAAAACCGGTGAAACCGAAGCGTTGGTGGTGATGCAAGGTCTACTCAAAGGTGTTCCGATGATTGCGGCTGCTTTTGAATTTGATTTCATGGGCGGTTCAATGGGTACAGTGGTCGGTGACCGTTTTGTCCAGGCAGCTGAGCGTGCGATTGAAGCGCAGCAACCATTGATCTGTTTTGCAGCTTCTGGTGGCGCTCGTATGCAGGAAGGCATGCTGTCCCTCATGCAAATGGCGCGTACTTCTGCTGCCATCCAGCGTATGAAAGAAGCGGGCCTGCCATACGTGGTGGTATTGACCCATCCGGTGTATGGCGGCGTAACTGCATCTTTAGCGATGCTCGGTGATGTACATCTGGCTGAGCCAAAGGCCATGATCGGCTTTGCAGGGAAACGTGTGATCGAACAAACTGTGCGTGAAAAACTGGATGAACCGTTCCAGCGTGCAGAATATTTGCTTGATCATGGCGTAATCGATCAGATTGTTCACCGTCACGCATTACGTGATACAGTCTATCGTATTGTCACCAAACTGATGAATTTGCCTTGAACACAGCAGCACCTTTAGTAACAGATTCTTTAGACACATGGCTCGATTATTGGAGCCATGTTCACGTTACGGGAATTGATTTAGGTCTGGAGCGTGTGATGCCGGTGGCGGAAAAGCTCGGCGTCGTACGTCCTGCGGCCAAGGTGCTGACCGTTGCAGGCACGAATGGGAAGGGTTCTACCACCACCACCTTGGCAGCTATTTTAAATGCCCAAGGTTTGAAAGTCGGACTCTATCAATCTCCACACGTGTACCGCTTTAATGAGCGCGTCAAATTACGCGGCATTGAAGTTGCAGACCAGTTACTGATTGATGCTTTTGTGGAAGTCGATCAGGCTCGCCGTGAATGCGGTTTGAGCCTGTCATTCTTTGAAGCCACGACACTGGCAGCTTTTGTCATTTTTAAAAATGAACATTGTGACGTTTGGGTGCTGGAAGTGGGGCTGGGTGGCCGTCTGGATGTGGTTAATGTGGTTGATCCAGATGTGGCGGTGATTACCAATATCGGTCTGGATCATACGGACTGGCTCGGTGACACTATTGAAAAAATTGCCTTTGAAAAGGCTGGGATTATCCGTCGCAATATTCCTGTTATTTTTGGCGGACAACAACAGATTCCTCAAGCGATTTTAGCTAAGGCGGCTGAATGCCAGGCACCGCTGTATGCCTTGAATCGCGACTATTTCTATGAAGCTTTTGCAGATGGAAAAACTTGGGGCTTTGCAACTTCAGGTACCACCCTGAAATTGCCAGTAGGTTCGCTTGCACTGGATAATATCTCCACCGCTGTGGCTGCGATTCTGCTCAGTGGTCTTGACGTCAGCCAGCAGGCGCTTGCGCAAGGCATTCAAACGGCCAAATTGCCCGGTCGTTTTGAAATCCGCACGATTGAAAACCAAACCGTGATTTTTGATGCCGGGCATAACCCGCATGGCGTAGAATTTTTATTAAGACAATTAGAACAATATTTAAACCATCATCCTGAAACCCCGGAAGTTGTGTGTGTCTTCTCGATGTTGGCTGATAAAGACATAAATTCTGTGATTGGGTTATTGAAAGACAGAGTCCATTCGTGGAAAATTGCACCGCTAGACGTGCCACGTGCCGCAGAACTGTCAATCTTGACAGATGCGCTGGCTGGCCAGTCTATAGCAAGGTATGACAATGTGAAATTAGCTTTCAGATCAGCGCTAGATGAAACAAATAATAATCAGCTGATTCTGGTATGTGGTTCATTTCATACATTAGAAGCGGTATGGGAGTGTTTGGAAGAATGTCAATGAATAACACACAACGCTGGATGGGCGGCGTTGTTTTATTAGGTGGTGGTGTTTTATTGGCAGCATTACTCCTGAAAGGTAAAGATGAAATTGATCATCAACGTCTGAATCCGCCAGAGCAGGCTGCTCAAGTTGAAAATAATGAAGTTGCAGGCCGCAGTTCCTTAACCGTCGATGTCGAAACGGAAAAACGTTTACTGGAACAGCAGCGTCGTGACCGCGAAAAGGCCGTGGCTGAACAAGAAGCACGCGCAGCCGAATTCCTGGCGATGCAACAGCAAGCAGAAGCCGATGCAGCACGTAAAGCGGCTGAAGAGTATGCCGCGTTGAATGCTCACCGTATTGGCCAGCAAAGCTCTGATAATATTCCACCCGAACTGGTTGAAGATGAACAAGCAAAACAGAAGCGTTTAGCCGAAGATAAAGCGGCGGCACAGAAAAAGCTTGAACAGCAGAAACAAGAACAGCAACTTGCCCAGCAAAAAGTAGTAACCAGCGATGCTGCGAAGAAAGAAGCTGAACGTAAAGCTGCGGAAGAAAAACGTAAAGCTGCGGAGCTGAAAGCGGCGGAAAGAAAAGAAGCCGAGCGTAAGGCTGCGGAAGAAAAACGCAAAGCTGAAGAACGTAAAGCGGCTGAAAAGAAAGAAGCTGAGCGTAAAGCTGCCGAAGAAAAACGTAAGGCAGAAGAAAAGCAAAAGGCTGAGGAAAAGCGTAAGGCTGAAGAAGCCAAGCAAAAGGCAGAAGCTGAAAAAGCCCGTAAGCTGCTGGAAGGTGATAGTGACAAGCAGTGGATGGTGCAGGTGGCTCTGGCAGCCAATGAAGCCAATGCTGATGCGGTCGCAGCAAAATTACGTGCCAAAGGTTATAAGGTCACCAAGAGTCCAACCTCTAAAGGGATCCGGATTATGGTGGGGCCATCTAAAGACCGTGAAGCTGCTGATGCATTACGGAAGAAAATTGCTTCTGATACGAGTCTGAATATGAAATCGGCTTGGGTGAATGAGTGGGTGCCACTGGATAAGCGTTAATTCTTTTCATTCGCTGAAATTTCTGTAGATGGATTCGAGAGTTGCTCCCGGATCCATTTTACATTTTCAGGGCTAAAGAGATTTTCAATATTGCGCCAGACACGGTGAAAGCCATAGCCACCATGCTTCATTTCCTGGATAGCATCTTCTATCGCCCAGTTCTGGAAAATAATCCGGTACATGGCAATACTGGCACCGGTACGGTCAGAGCCATGGTAGCAGTGGAGAAGTACTTTTTCCTTGTTCTGGCGAGCCTGCTGAATTTCCCTCATCACTGTTAATAAATCTTCCCGGTCGATTGCCCAGGTATGGATGGGAATATGGCGAAGTTTTAAATTGTCATTGTTCTGGCGAGCCTGCTGAATTTCCCTCATCACTGTTAATAAATCTTCCCGGTCGATTGCCCAGGTATGGATGGGAATATGGCGAAGTTTTAAATTGTCATTTGCCAGCACGTCACTGTCTTTGTCGCGTGCACGTAGGTTAATCACTACATTAATCTCATGTTGCTTCAGTAAAGGTTTAAATTCGTGGCTTGGCTGTTCGCTGCGATATAGCTCCTCACTGATCTGATATAAATTATGGTTTTTATGAATCAGTTGTCCCCAGTGAGCCGGACGTTGTTGCTCGGGTAAAGCGGGTGTAGTCATACAGCCCGATAAGGCTAAGATAGAAACGAGAAGCAGCGCATAAGAATTTTTCATGGGAATCAAAATTGTAGTTTTAATACTATCTTAAACAGAAGCAAATTCTTTATAAAGAAAAAGCCTGTCCGGAAACAGGTTCAGGCAAGTTTGGAGTCTGACTTGTCACTGGGGACTAAAAAAACATGAAAATGAGGGTGGATGAATAAAGAACCTCATTTTCATGGTGGAGAGTGACTTATAGTTTTTTAAATTATTTTTTTAATTTATTGATTAACTTAATAAAGTTACCTGAAGTTATGCGCTTCGCTTGCCTTGTGCAAAACTGAAAAGGAGTGGTTTATTCATTGTTACTCCATAGTTGAAGTGATGCAGTTTAAGCTACGCGCGTGTGGCAGGGATGCCACACATTACCCATCCTTGCGCTGCGTTTTAAAGCAGTGCTTAAAACTGGCTCAGGAGGTCGTGTATGGGTAATAAGAGACTTTTCTTGCGAACTCAAAATATATTTTGAGTTCTCATTTGGGTCTTTCCAAAGTAGGGTTTTGCCTACACAAATCCATTGAAACTTTTAAATAAAATATGAGGCTGTGTAATACTTAACTATAAATGTGAATAAATTTCATATAGTTAAATCACTTTCTCGTTGCTTTTGTTACTTCATACAAGCCTGGTTGAAATTTTGGGACAGCAGTAGTGTTTTATTTATCTTTGCCAGCCATAGCTATGCTATGGCTCTTGCGCTCGGACGGAGCAGTGCTCCGTTTTATCCTCGCTCAGGCTGGGGCGTTAGGCGCAGGTAAGGAGTGACCGCTTTGTACCCTTTAGGGAAGCGTTGTTTGATTTCTTCCTCATCTTTGAGTGACGGCACGATCACCACATCATCACCATGTTGCCAGTTCGCAGGGGTCGCGACTTTATGGTGGTCTGTCAGTTGCAGTGAATCGACCACACGCAAGATTTCATGGAAGTTACGGCCCGTCGATGCTGGATAAGTAATAATCAAACGTACTTTTTTGTTTGGGTCAATAATCACCAAAGAGCGTACAGTCAGGGTTTCGCTGGAATTCGGGTGAATGAAATCATAGAGTGTCGATACTTTACGGTCCTGATCGGCGATGATCGGGAAGTTGACCGTAGTATCTTGAGTGGCATTAATATCTTTAATCCAGCCATGATGGGATTCGACATCATCGACAGAAAGAGCAATGGCTTTGACACCACGTTTTGCAAATTCATCTTTTAGCTTGGCGGTATAGCCAAGTTCAGTGGTACATACCGGCGTGTAATCTGCTGGATGTGAAAATAAAATACCCCAGCTATCAGCTAAAAAATCATAAAAATTAATTAAGCCTGCGCTAGACTGCTGTTCAAAATTGGGTGCGGTATCGCCTAAACGTAAAGTCATGTGATGTGCCTCAAAAGATTTGTTCTTGGTTTCGATAAAATGACTATGAGCCAAATTTTTTATAATTAAAAATAGTGTTTTTGGCTTTACTTATGAATATAAGTGCTAAAAAAGCGTCACCCATCTATCCGTTTTTGAATCAAACAGACAGCTATTTGACTATGTTGCCTGTCTAAAATTTGTTACATTAGCTTGCCTTAAGTCTTCGGGCTGGAAGCAGGGATCAGTTTTTTTTGCTAAAAACCTTGTAGTTCAAATTTCTAGCACCATAATAACGACTAAGAACATATTCATTTGACAAGCAAGATTTAGAGAGTCTATTCATGTTGGCAAGTCTGATCGGAGGAATCTTCGGTACCAAAAATGAGCGCGAACTTAAACGCATGCGTAAAATCGTAGACAAGATTAATGCGCTCGAGCCGACGATATCAGCCCTAAGCGATGCAGACTTATCTGCAAAAACTGAAGAATTCAAACAACGATATAATAAGGGCGAAAGTCTAGATAAATTACTTCCTGAAGCATTTGCTGTCTGCCGCGAAGCGGGTAAGCGGGTCATGGGGATGCGTCACTATGATGTACAGCTGATCGGTGGTATCACCCTGCATGAAGGCAAGATTGCCGAGATGCGTACCGGTGAAGGTAAAACCTTAATGGGGACCTTGGCCTGTTACCTGAACACTTTAAGTGGGCAGGGCGTGCATGTCATTACCGTGAACGACTATCTGGCACAACGTGATGCTGAGCTCAACCGTCCGCTGTTCGAATTCCTGGGTTTAAGCATTGGTATTATTTACTCCATGCAAAACCCGGCAGAAAAAGCAGAAGCATATAAAGCGGATATCACTTACGGTACCAACAACGAATTCGGTTTTGACTACCTGCGTGACAATATGGTGTTCTCGCTGGCAGAGAAAAAACAGCGCGGTCTGACCTATGCCATTATTGATGAGGTCGACTCGATCTTGATCGATGAAGCGCGTACGCCTTTGATCATTTCGGGTCAAAGTGAAGATTCTTCGCAGCTGTATTCTGCTATCAACAGCATTCCACCAAAGCTGCATCCACAGAAAGAAGAAAAGGTCGCAGATGGCGGCCATTTCTGGATTGATGAAAAACAGCGTTCTGTGGAAATTACTGAAGCTGGTTTTGAACTGGTCGAAGATGAGCTGATTGCCATGGGCTTGCTGGCTGAAGGTGAAAGTCTGTATTCAGCTTCCAATCTGAACCTGGTGCATCATGTAACCGCTGCCATTCGCGCACATTACCTGTATCAACGCAACGTCCATTACATTATTCACGAAGGTGAAGTTATTATTGTGGATGAAAATACCGGTCGTACCATGCCGGGTCGTCGTTGGTCAGAAGGTTTGCATCAAGCGGTTGAAGCCAAAGAAGACCTGGAAATCCAGCCGGAAAACCAGACGCTTGCAACCACGACTTTCCAGAACTATTTCCGTCTTTATAAAAAACTCTCAGGCATGACCGGTACGGCGGATACTGAAGCTGCAGAGATGAAAGAAATTTATGGTCTGGATGTGGTACTGATCCCGACCCATCGTCCGATGATTCGTGATGACCAAAACGACTTGATTTACTTGAATCGTGAAGGGAAATATAACGCGATCATTCAAGAAATCCAGCGTATTCATGAAGCAGGCGTTGCACCGATCCTGATTGGTACAGCAACCATTGAAGCCTCAGAAATCCTCTCAGACAAACTGAAGGCAGCGGGCATTAGCCATGAAGTCCTAAACGCGAAGCAGCATGAGCGTGAAGCAGATATTATCGCGCAGGCAGGTGCACCACGTGCAGTTACGATTGCGACGAACATGGCCGGTCGTGGTACGGATATTCTGCTCGGGGGTAACTGGAAAGCCAAGCTGGCTAAAATTGAAAATCCGACCCCAGCAGATGAAGAGCGCCTAAAAGCAGAATGGGAAGACAATCACGAAGCGGTACTGTCTTCGGGTGGTTTGCACATTATTGGTTCGGAACGCCATGAATCACGCCGTATTGATAACCAGCTGCGTGGTCGTGCGGGTCGTCAGGGTGACCCGGGTGTGTCTCGTTTCTATCTGTCACTTGAAGATGACCTGATGCGTATTTTCGCGGGTGACCGTATTGTCTCGATGATGCGTGCCATGGGCTTACGTGAAGACGAAGCGATTGAGCACAAGATGGTGTCGCGTTCAATCGAAAATGCCCAGCGTAAAGTAGAAGCACGGAACTTCGATATTCGTAAGAACCTATTGAAATACGATGACGTAAATAACGAACAGCGTAAGATTATCTATTCACAACGTGACGATATTCTGGCGGAAAATTCATTGCAGGATTACATCGAAGAGATGATCCGCGATGTCATGAAAGGCATGATTGCCAACTATGTACCACCTGAGTCGATTCATGACCAGTGGGATATTGATGGTCTGGAAGCGGCATTACGTGAAGATCTGAATTTTGACCTGCCAATCAACCAGTGGCTGGAACAGGATCGTCGTCTGGATGAAGAAGGGCTGGTAGAGCGTATTACCGATGAAGTCGTCAACCGTTATCGTGAACGTCGTGAGCAAATGGGAGTGGAGTCTGCCGCCACATTAGAACGTCACTTCCTGTTAAATTCTCTGGATCGTCACTGGAAAGAGCATCTGGCCGCAATGGATTATCTACGTCAGGGGATTCATTTACGTGGTTATGCGCAGAAGAATCCGGAGCAGGAATACAAAAAAGAAGCCTATAACCTGTTTGTTAACATGTTAGGGGTGATTAAATCTGATGTGGTTATGGATCTGTCACGTATTCATGTGCCGACTGCTGAAGAGCTGGCCGAGATGGAAGCGCAGCAACAGGCTCAGGCGGAAGCCATGCGTATCCAGCTCTCTCATCAGGAATTTGATAGCTTGCTTGAAGGTGAAGAAGATACCACCCAGCAAAATGCTAATGCAACACCAGTTGCAGCGGTATTTGAAGCACCTGCCAGCCGTAATGCGCCATGTCCATGTGGTTCCGGTCTGAAATACAAGCAATGTCATGGTAAAATCTAATTGTCACGATAAATCTGCGTGAACTAAAAAAATCAGAGCCTGAGTGCTCTGATTTTTTTATGTGAAAATTTTTTGCAAATGCATATTTCGATTTGCAGTGCGTCCTATTAAGTGTTATTTAGTTGCTCATTGGACATCAAATAGCGGACAGACAATGAAAACACTATTAAAACCGTTAATGATTGCTGCTTTGGCAATCCCTACATTGAGTTTTGCAGCCTCAGACACCACGACTATCAATAAAGTTAAGCAGGCGATTGGCTCAACAACAGCACCTGTACTGGTTGATCCGAATGGTCAGGTCACGATTGAAAGCCCGCGTACCGGCATTCGTTATACTTTTGATAATCCGAATCGTCCGATCGTACTGCAAACTCAAGCAATCGTTGCAGCAAATACAGTCAATGCAGACCGTATTGTGGCATCTAATCCCGCCCTTTCTGCAGCAAGTCAGCAGGAAGCAAAGCAGACGCTGCTAAATGAAGCTGCACAGCTGGCACAAAACTAAGTTTTCTCAAGCTAATAAAAAACCAGTTCCGATGACTGGTTTTTTATTGTGAAACAGCATAAGAAAAATGAGTCTCTATCAGACTTTGGCTCGATTTTTTACTTTAGATCAACTAAGCTGTATTTTTCTGAAACTTCAATATTGGACATTTAAAAATGGCAGTTGGTGACGTATCTATGCCACAGATGCATGTGGTCAAAGGCATAAAAATTGGTTCGGCAGAAGCGTATGTACGCTATCAGAACCGACGTGACCTGGTGATATTTGAACTGGCTGAAGGTTCCAATGTTGCAGGTGTATTTACCCAGAACGCGTTCTGTGCAGCACCTGTGCATGTTTCTAAAGCACATTTAACAGTGGGTAATCCACGTTATCTGGTCATTAACACCGGTAATGCCAATGCGGGTACAGGCTCAATAGGGATGAGTAATGCAGAAGCCACTTGTACCAAGCTGGCTGAGCTTGCCGGGGTAAAAAATACCGAAGTATTGCCATTTTCAACAGGCGTGATTGGTGAGCAATTGCCAATGGAGCGCCTGTTAAGTGGATTGCAGCCGGCGTTAGACTCCTTGTCTGATGATGCCTGGGTGGATGCAGCAACAGGCATTATGACGACAGATACCACACCTAAAGGTGCCTCTGAGCAGTTCGTATTAGATGGCATTACTTATACTATGACTGGTATCTCTAAGGGTGCGGGTATGATTCGCCCGAATATGGCCACTATGCTAAGTTATGTGGCTACTGATGCACCTATTTCTCGTGAATTAGTACAAAAATTATTAAAAGAAACAGTGAATGTATCTTTTAACCGTATTACGGTAGATGGTGATACATCAACAAATGATTCTTGTATTTTTGCTGCAACTGGTCAAGCTGGTGGTGCTGAAATTACGAGCAGTGATGATACACGTTATCCTTTGATATTAGATGTGCTTACACGTGTAATGAAGCGTTTAGCACAATTAATTATTCGTGATGGAGAGGGTGCAACTAAATTTATTACAGTTGCTGTAGAAGGTGGGCAAAATACACAAGAATGTTG
>CANQWW010000003.1 GCA_947627655.1 uncultured Acinetobacter sp.
ACAAATTGACAGGTCTGTTGCTTTTCACAGCGGGCATCCTGTAAGTAAAAACTCCATCCGGAGTTTGTTGGAATTAGTTCGAAGGAAAGCTGGCATTATTAGGCAAATTCATGCCTAAATTCAAAACGACAAAGAATTATAAAACGTGCACTATCAAAATACAAACGATCACGAATGGCTTTTTACCAAAATAATGTTAAATAAGAATCATTAACAATGATAACCACTTATATATAGATCAAAAAACACTAAGACATTTTATCTATATTATTGGTTTTTAAAACTTATATAGCCTTAATAGCTATTGTTTTCAACATAAATAAGAAATTTGCCAGCCTAGACTAAAGCCGAACAGCAAATAGACAAAAATTAACGAGTCCTCTCATTCGACACGAAATTTCACGCCCTATTCTATTTTATTGTTAAATACTCAGTATTTTATTTAAAATATAGAAATCCAATATCATCAAATGAAAGAACAACTTATTTTAATTTGTATGACCCCAAAACACAGAAAACCAATTCCTAAAATGGCAAAAATGATGAAATTTCAAACACCCAGTTTCCATTCACGATTTGATTTGTATTAAATTTTAACCATTTAAATCAGCGCTACACTTCCCTTCATAGATGCAGCATAAAGTCAGTATTTATTAAAATGGCAAAGCTAACCCCCCCTATATTATGAATTTTCTCACAGTTTATTTTAACTTGTGCAAAAAGCATGCGCTTTAAAATTTCCATCAAAAATGATTTTTTGATGTTTTAAAGTTTCTATTCTTTAAAATTTTTCCTGCACCCTTTGTTAATTTGACTTATTATATTGCGCCAAGTGCTGCAATTTTTAGAGTGCCTTATGAATAGTTTGGGGTTTTACTGGCAACGGTAAACTTTTATCCATAAGTATAATTGACAAAATTTCAGCACTCTCTAATCTTATGAGCAAATTTGACCCATCTGATTTTGCGCATTAAAAATAGTAAGCAAAACAGATTTACATTCACCAGGACAGGAGATCTATTGAATGTCTGAAGCAACTGGCAAAAAAGCCGTTTTACAGCTTGATGGCAAACAAATTGAACTACCAATTTACAGCGGCACATTAGGCCCAGATGTAATTGACGTTAAAGATGTATTGGCTGCAGGTCACTTTACTTTTGATCCTGGTTTCGTGTCTACAGCGGCGTGTGAATCTAAAATCACATTCATCGATGGTGGCAAAGGCGTTCTTTTACACCGTGGTTACCCGATTGACCAGCTGGCAACTAAAGCAGACTACCTAGAAACTTGTTACCTGCTTCTCAATGGCGAGCTTCCTACTGCTGAACAAAAAGAAGAATTTGATGCTAAAGTTCGTAACCACACCATGGTTCACGACCAAGTTAGCCGTTTCTTCAATGGTTTCCGTCGTGATGCGCATCCTATGGCGATCATGTGTGGTGTTGTTGGTGCGCTTTCTGCTTTCTATCACAACAGCCTTGACATCGAAAATATTGACCATCGTGAAATCACTGCGATTCGCTTGATCGCTAAAGTGCCGACTTTGGCTGCATGGACTTACAAATATACCGTAGGTCAGCCATTCGTTTACCCACGTAACGACTTAAGCTACGCAGAAAACTTCCTGTACATGATGTTTGCAACGCCAGCAGACCGTGATTACAAAGTTGACCCGATTCTTGCAAAAGCAATGGACCGTATTTTCACGCTTCATGCTGACCACGAACAAAACGCGTCTACGTCTACAGTACGTCTAGCGGGTTCTACTGGCGCGAATCCATATGCATGTATCGCTGCGGGTATCGCTGCACTATGGGGCCCTGCTCACGGTGGTGCAAACGAAGCTGTTCTTACGATGCTGGATGAAATCGGCTCTGTAGAAAACGTTGCTGGCTTCATGGAAAAAGTGAAAACTAAAGAAGTTAAACTGATGGGCTTCGGTCACCGAGTTTACAAAAACTTCGATCCACGTGCGAAAGTAATGAAAGAGACTTGTGACGAAGTGTTAACTGCACTTGGCATCAACGATCCACAACTTGCTTTGGCGATGGAACTTGAGCGTATTGCACTTTCTGACGAATACTTCATCAAGCGTAACCTGTACCCGAACGTAGACTTCTACTCAGGTATCATCCTTAAAGCGATTGGTATCCCGACTGAAATGTTTACTGTAATCTTCGCGCTTGCACGTACTGTTGGCTGGATCAGCCACTGGTTAGAAATGCACAGCGCTGCTTACAAAATCGGTCGTCCTCGTCAGCTTTACACTGGCGAAACTCAACGCGACATCGAAGGTCGTTAATTCAAAAGAATTAAAACTTTCAAAAAAACCACCCTTTTGGGTGGTTTTTTTATTTCTTGAAAAAATATTCACAACAATAGCAGCCAAGAAAAAAACAGGTTTATTGGGGGAAATGGTGTGATAAAGATGCTTACAAACCTCAACCTATAATCCCGTTATAATCAGGCTATTCCATATATTCGCCACGACTATGCCCTACCGTGTTTTATTCTTGCTGCTCAGACTGATCCGATTTCCGCAATTTAAGTGCCGCCATCTGACCGAAGGCGAAATCCAGATGTGCCGTTCAGTATTTGGCGACCGTATTGATTACGCGCGAGTACAGGTCATGAATCATCCTTTCCTGCCGTGGCAACCGAAATATATTCTGATGGCACCCAGCGGTTATATTCATGTACGCAATATTCTTTTTAAAGACGATTATTCCAAAGAGACTGCAAGGTATCGGGCAGTGTTTATTCATGAGATGACGCATATTTTTCAATATCAGCAAGGCATTAATGTGCTATGCAAAGGCGCCATTTTACAGACTGCCTATTTTTTAAGTTTGGGGAAATACAATCCTTATAAATACACTTATATCCCCGGCAAGTCGTTTTGGCATTACAATATTGAACAGCAGGGCGATATTGCCCGTGACATTTATCTCAAAAAAATACCTAATATTATTCAACAACTGGATACACAGTTTAAGGGCTAACAACCTTATATTTAACATGTCTACTGAACTTTAAGCAGATCAGATACAAAATCCTAAGTCTTGATTTTATTTTTAATAATACAGTTGCATTTCAACTATAAATCTATGCAAACAACGCTAGCATCTGCCTCAATTTTCGATAGAATAACTCTTGTCTGATATTTTACTCCCAATACATGAGATTAAGTATCAAGCTTTATGATTGTGTTTAAATTTATAGCCATTTGGCATTATGTTAATACCAGATTGCACTCTACTGAATAACTATAATTTTAAATATCAGCCGATTAGTGCAAATATCTATCAGGATTAGGATTTAGTTGGAATGAAAAGTTTTAAAATTGCCCTTGCTCAATTCTCTCCACACGTAGGCAATATCGATGCCAATACGCAATACATGATCGAACAGGTCAATTTAGCCAAAAAAGATAATGCCGACCTAATTATTTTTCCAGAACTTTCACTGTTGGGCTATCCGGCAGATGACTTGATTTTACGCCCAAGCCTGAGCAAACGCACTCAACAAGCATTTGACCAACTTGCTGTAGTCAAAGATATTGTCATGGTATTTGGTTTTGTAAACCAGACTGAAGACGGCCAGCGCTTTAACTCTGCTGCCGTCATGAAAGATGGTCAGGTTTTAGGTATTTATAATAAACAGATTCTGCCAAATTATGGTGTATTTGATGAAAAACGTTATTTTAACGAGGGTCATCAACATCTGGTATTTGAATACTTGGGGCATAAATTTGGTGTATTGATCTGTGAAGATGTCTGGTCGCTTACTACCGTGCAACAACTAGCACAATTGAACATCGATACAGCACTGATCTTGAATTCTTCACCATACGAAGTCGGCAAGCCACAACATCGCATTGATACCATGGCAGCCCTAGTCAAAGAACTTAACTTCAATCTGGTTTACTGTAACCAGGTAGGTGGGCATGATGATCTAATCTTTGACGGCACCAGCTTTATTTTAAATAAAACCGGTGAGCTTGCGTTACAGGCGCCGAGCTTTAAGGAAGGCCTGTGGGCAGCCGAGTACAATGCTGAACAGCAAGTCTTTAACAAAGCTGAGATTACTCCTGTTCTGGACACCATGGCAGAGATCTATCAAAGCTTGGTAGTCGCTACACGTGATTATGTCCAACGTTCTGGCTTTCCAGGGGTGATTCTGGGTCTCTCCGGTGGTATTGATTCGGCCTTGACCTTGGCCATTGCTGTCGATGCAATTGGGGCCGATAAGGTTCAGGCCGTCATGATGCCTTATACTTATACCGCACAGATTAGTGTTGAAGATGCAGCCGAGCAGGCAAAAACCTTAGGTGTGACTTTCGGTATTGCCGAGATCAATCCGATTGTGAATAGTTTCCTGCAAACGCTTTATCCATTCTTCGGTGATTCACCAGTAGATACCACGGAAGAAAACCTACAGGCCCGTTCTCGTGGCACTCTATTAATGGCGCTGTCCAACAAATTTGGTAACCTGGTATTATCTACCGGGAACAAATCTGAAGTGTCGGTCGGTTACTGCACACTGTACGGCGATATGGTCGGCGGTTTTTCAGTCCTAAAAGATGTCTACAAAACCATCGTCTTTGAACTGGCCAAATACCGTAACAGTATTGCTGACAAACCGGTGATCCCTGAACGTGTGATTAGCCGCCCACCTTCAGCAGAATTACGCCCAGACCAACTGGATCAGGATTCTTTACCAGCCTATGAAATATTAGATGCAATCTTGTACTCGTATATTGAAGAAGATATCAGTCAGGATGACATCATTGCCAAAGGCTTCGAAGCAGAAGTGGTGAAACGTGTTATTCGTCTAGTCGATCTTAACGAATACAAACGTCGTCAAGGTGCAATTGGTCCACGTATCAGCTCACGTGCCTTTAGCCGTGAACGTCGTTATCCAATCGTGAATGGCTGGAAACCTGGTACCTAATTTCAATTTTCCTGAATGATAAGCAAAATCGCCTAAGTTCACTTAGGCGATTTTTTTATAGCTATCGTTTGACAGACTTAAAATTTATGACGGCAGTTATATGTTTAGATCAGAAGAATAGTGCAATAGTTTAAGGAAAACACTGGATACGAAATGCTCTTTTTCAGGCACAAAAAAAGAGACCAAGCTGAGAGCTTGGTCTTTAAAAATGGTGGCTATGACGAGACTTGAACTTGTGACCCCCGCATTATGAGTGCGGTGCTCTAACCAACTGAGCTACATAGCCGTAAACTGTGTGCGCATTATCTTAACTTCCTCGCTCAGCGTCAAGCATTTTAATTCACAAATGTTCAGTCTTTATGCAAATAGAGAATAATCATTTAAAAATTAAACAAATACCGTGCTCGATTGTTTAATTTTTTTCGCTATAGCTTTATTTGTACCCGGTGATCTCTTTTTTTTAAGTACGCATAAAGATAAAAATAAATATAAAATCAGCTAGATATAGCAGCTTTACTTACTCCCCTTTTTATCCTCACTTAAGGCCATAGAGCGGAGTAAAAACCTCTGTTGTACTATTTTTGATTAAAATTGGTGTTCAAACTGGAGTATGTTCTCTTTTCCAGCACAGAAAAATATATCATGCACTCCTGCTTTCAACGCTAAGTCAATCGCTTGAACTGCTGCTGTATACTACTTGCAGCTTCAAATTATTATTCAAATAATCTTTCATTTAAAACACAGAATGGCTCAATCTTGAATTCCTACGGATTTAGCTGGTTTTATTTCTGCGCAATAGGGTATATGATCAAACTATAAGCAGTAAATTTAGCCCGGTAAACCGGATCATAATTATAAAACTTTGCTTCCGTAAGGAGATTGGTTATGACTTTTCAAAATATTTTAGTTCCGATTGATGGTTCACAAACTTCACTTGCTGTTGTAGATAAGGCTGTAGAGCTGGCCAAAGCCTTTAACAGCAAAATTACTGTTGTTCAGGTAATGACGCTGGATCCTTATATTGCTGCTGAATATATTACTGCAGCACAAACCAACGATCTGATTGAACGTGCCCGTACTGCTATTTTGCAAAATCTGGAAGAGGCAAAACAACGTTTCGAACAGGCTGGTGTACAAGTAGAATCTCAATTACTTGAAGGCCAGGTGGTCAATACAGAAATCATCCGCGCCGTGAAAACCCTAGGTGCTGACCTGATTGTTATTGGCTCGCACGGTCGCACCGGCTTTAAGAAATTCTTCCTGGGCAGTGTCGCTCAAAGCATTTTGGGTCAAGCTGAGGTGCCGGTACTGGTGATCCGTGGACAGGCCTCAAACTGATTGCAGTGACTGAAAACACCCCAGCTCGCTGGGGTATTTTTATGTCGGTATGCCGTCCCATTGATAGGTTCCCAGATGAATACGGTCACCGATCACGACCACACCTTCTGCAAGTAAGCTTACTGCCTGAAGGTTGTGTCCTTGTGCATCTTTTTTCATCACACTGATTTTACCTTGTGCATTGATGACACGATGCCAAGGTAGATCTGAAGCTTCATCCATCTCGCTTAGCACCCGACCGACCAGACGAGCGTGTCGTGGTAGTCCTGCCAGTCGGGCGATCTGACCATAACTTGCCACCTTGCCTGGTGGAATTAAGGCCACAACGCTCAGAATCATTTGTGCAAGTTCATCACTGGGTTTGGCTGACATGCTGAATTATCCTATGACAATATTGAGTAGCATCATACTGTACCGTTGCATCCCTCTACTCAATATTCGAGCATAAAAAAGAGAATCCGAAGATTCTCTTTTGCACACATGGATACCAGATTAAAAGTTATCGGGGCTTTCCAGTCGTTTAACTTCTTGTGCTTTTTCCGGATTATGCACGGCTGCTACCCCATCTTCATCTTTTTCATCCACCAGACTTTCCGGTTTATACACTGTAATGATTTCATTACCTTGCGCATCTTCACCAATTATATACTGGAAACCTTTACGGTTCATTTTATGGCACAAGCGCTGATACCAGCCTTTCCAGCCTTCTTTCTCTTCATTCGGATTGTAATAAAAGGCATTCATGACCGCAGGCAGCCCCAAACCGCAGACGAGTCCTGATAACAACACTACAATAAAAGTATAGCCGACCAGAATACTGCTATATTCTTCCAGTTGCGGAATATTGGCCACGGCGAGAATAAGCGCGAGTGAAATCCCGCCTCGTACGCCGCCCCAAGACAGAATCGCCAGACTGCCGTTATAGCGTTTATTGCGTAAATGCGGAAACATGGAAAAAGATAAGAAATTCGCAGCGAAACGTGCGCCATGCAGAATAATAAAGGCCACGATCCCGCCAAGAATCAGACTGGTACTTAAGTCAAGAATAAACAGTTCCAAACCGATCAAGGTAAACAGGAAGGAATTAATAATCCCCTCTACGGTATGCCAGAAATGATTCACGTCACCAATATCAGCATCAGCCAGAATTTCTTTCCATTTATTACCGACAATCAGACCGCCAATGACACAGGCAATCGGCGCAGAAGCATGAGCCAACAAGGCTATCAGATAGGAACCACAGGCGAGCAATGCCGTGGTGAGGATCAGGGACTCCATCTCATGCTTGCCACGTAAAATCCGTAAAATTGCCAGACCAAAACCAACCCCGATCAATACGGCCACGACAATTTCATACAGCAGAGTTTGTAGTACGCCCAATAGCGTAAAGTTTTCTCCCTGTAAGACACTTAACAAGGTCATAAACAGCGCAATACACATGGCATCATTAAACAGCGATTCGCCTTCAAGTTTTACCATCAGGTGATGCGGCGCCCGCACAGAACTGAGCACCCCTTTAATCCCGATCGGATCCGTTGCTCCCAGGGCTGCGCCCAGCAGCAGCAAGACCAGCAGATCGACATGTTTGCCAATCAGGAACTGATAGCCATACAACGCTAAACCAAAAAAGACCGCACAGAACACTAAAGCCAGACTGGCCAGAATACCGATAGGTCGCCAGTGATTACGTAAATCAGACACTTTAAATTTCAGTGCTGATGAGGTCAAAATAAAACAGATGACCCCATTAATCAGGAAATCATAAAAGTCGACCTGACGTACTGCCTGTTCAATATTGGCGATATTGATACTAAAAAATGGATTGCCCTGTAACAGGCTGGCTCCCCATTGCAAAATAAAGACAAAAATAGCCGAGACAATGGGCACCCCAATCGCTTGTGGAAAACCCAGAACCCTTTTATTAAACATGGTGGTCGCAATGGATAAAGCAAATACAACCGTTAAAAGTTGTAAGAAGAAGAAATTGCCCATGAGGGTTCCCTAAAGGTGCGCCTTATTTTAACAATCAGGCGTTTGACTTATTCAAAATTTAAATACCAATTAGCAAGGCATTTCTTGATAAAATAATTCTAATCCTGTTTTCGTTTGTTTTTAGTTAAGTTTTTTTTCAATCGTTTTAATTGCCGAAATATCATACAATCCATCCACTTTATTTTATCTGCTTTGTGCAGACCATTTAGAACTTCGCTCCTATGCATCAAAGTGTAAAAACCATTTTCCGCCTCTGCTTCGCCGTGGTGATTTTCCTGATTACCTTGTCACTGTGCTTGACCTGCTTCGCCAAACTTCAGGACATCATGCAGGCTGAACAGAGCTTTCAGCAAGGTCAATCCCTGCGTCTCAACAGCAGTCCAAACCAGCAGTATATTTTGGTATCGAATAATCAAAAGCCTGATCAGGCGATTTTTGTCTTGATTGCTGGAAATGGTTATATTGCCAAAAGTAGCTGTGAGCATTATCCCAACCTGTGTCTCGATGAGGACAATCAGTCACATAGCCGTCAGATTATGCAAATACAGTTGTTTAAGGCAGGCCAGTTTTCCTATATTGAGCAAGTCAGCTATCGAGACAGTCGTAGTGGTCAGTTTGCAGAATTTACTTATGACAAAAATCAGATTCAGCAGTTTTATCAGCAGGATATTACTAGCTTGAAATATATTGTATTTGCCATTGCCCTGTTTGCTCTGTCTGCATTATTGGTAAGTTTCAAGCTGATAAAAAATTTCCGTCAGTTCTTAAACAAGTAACAAGCAAATAGACACGCCATACCCAAAAAAGGAGCCTCGGCTCACTGCTGCCCACAATTTTAACTAGGTTTGTATGAAGCAATAAAAAACAAGATACCAACTTAAATATATGAAGTTTATTAATCTTTATAATTAAGTACTATATAGCCTCATCTTTTCTTTAAAAGTTTAAATGGGTTTGTGTAGGCAGAACCCTACTTTGGAAAGACCCAAAGTAGGCAAAAGTCTCTTATTACCCATACACGACATCCTGTCGTGATGGGTAATGTGTGGCATCCCTGCCACACGCGCGTAGCTTAAACCGAATCACTTCAACTCTGGGGCAGCAGTGACTTCGGCTCCTTTGCGATTCCTTAACTTATCCCTATATAGACTTCATACCTTAGAGGTATTAAATAGGTCGATTGAAAGTGTCACAATCAGCCATCTGACCAGATTTCAGGCCTGTATTAAACCACTGTACACGCTGTGCGCTGGTACCATGGGTAAAACTATCCGGTACTACACGACCTTGGGCTTTTTTCTGTAAATAGTCATCGCCAATTTTATGTGCTGCGTCCATGGCTTCCTGTACGTCACCTTGTTCCAGGAACTGGGTCCGCTCATGATTATGGTAGGCCCACACACCGGCCAGGCAATCTGCCTGCAATTCCTGACGTACCGATAACTGATTGCCCTGCACTTCACTGGCCTGTTGACGGGCTTGCTGCACCTGAGAAGAAATCCCCAGCAGGGTTTGAATATGATGACCCACCTCATGCGCGACCACATAGGCCTGAGCAAAGTCGCCTGCCTGATCATGACGTGACAGTTCAGTACTGTTCTGCTCGCCCGTAATCCCCATCTGGGTACGCATATCTTTAAAGAAGGCAGTATCAATATAAACCTTCTGATCTGCTGGACAATAAAATGGCCCCATGGCTGATTGTGCTGTACCACAGCCTGAATCCACTACACCACTGAAGAGGACCAGCGTAGGTGCTGTGTAGGGCTGGTTAAGCTGGCTTTGAAAGACTTGTGACCAGGTGTCTTCGGTGTCGGCTAATACTGTGCCCACAAATTCCATGGCTTCTTGCTGCTCTGGTGTCGGATTATCCAGACCACGTGTTTCAGCAGCACCTGACATGCCGGAAGTGACCTGTTTGGTGGTCTGATAAGTCTGTTGTGGATCAAGTCCCAAAAACTTCCAGCCCACAAAAGCAACGATCAGTCCAACAATACTGATCCCGCCAACTTTCGCCCCAGCACCGCCACGGCGGTCTTCCACATTGCTACTCACACGACGACCTTTCCAGCGCATAGTTCATTTCCTTTAAATATATACAGCTTATTTTACTCATTTTTTCGCTTAAGCTTTGCTAGATTTTGGCCAGAACTTACCAATGAGTGCCACCACTATGACCACCAGAATTCCAGCCAAGATACCGACTGCAAAATTAATCAGTACAGAGGTCAATGCACCGAAAATACTGCCCAGATTTGGAATTTCTTCTACATACGCGACGCTATCTTCAGTAAAGTGATGAATAAACGGAACTGCATGGTTAATAATCCCACCACCGACCAGAAACATCGCCGCAGTACCAACCACCGATAGAATTTTCATCAGCATCGGAGCAAAAGCCAGCAAGCCCCGCCCCGCGCTTTGTTTAACCCCAGATTCCTGCTGGGTTAAATACAGGCCGATATCATCAATTTTCACAATCAGGGCCACCAGACCATACACCCCAATTGTCATAACAACAGCGATTAAACTCAGTACTGAAACTTTGGTCAGCATGGAAGCCGCAGCTACCGTACCCAGCGTAATCACAATAATTTCAGCGGAAAGGATAAAATCGGTCCGCACTGCGCCTTTAATTTTTTCATTTTCAAGCGTGATCAGATCGCTTTCAGTCCGGATCTTTTCCTCTACTGCGGCCTCCACTGTTTTGGCTTTTTTATGCTTCAAGCTATGAATAATTTTTTCTACACCTTCATAACTCAGAAATAAACCACCCACTACCAGCAAAGGATTAATCAGCCAGGGCGCCACAAAGCTGATCAGTAAAGCCAGAGGAACCAGAATCAGCTTGTTGACGAATGAACCTTTGGCCACTTTCCAGACCACAGGTAATTCCCGGTCGGCGTTCACACCACTGACCTGCTGGGCATTCAAGGCCAAATCATCGCCCAACACACCCGCCGTTTTCTTGGCAGCGACTTTGCTCATGACAGAAATATCGTCGAGTACCGTTGCGATATCATCCAAAAGTAATAATAAACTGCTCGCCATTCTTATTCTTCCTTGGATCTTTTAAAATATTCTAATCAAAAAAAATCCGCGAGATTGTATTTACTTCATTAATTTTCCCAGATTTTTTAAGCTGAGGATTTATTCTGGCTGACATTCAAAAACAGAATGCCGTACAATGTTGCGATCCTAAAAAATTGAATGTAGTACGACTACTGTTTTGGAATAGATAATGAGTAATCAAGATAATCGCCCAGTAATCTTGACTGGCGACCGTCCTACCGGACAACTTCACCTCGGTCACTTTGTTGGTTCTTTGCGTTCTCGCGTGGGTTTACAAGATTCTCACCATCAACACCTTCTGCTCGCTGATGCACAAGCGCTCACCGATAATGCAGATAACTTCGAAAAAGTACGTCGTAATATTATTGAAGTGGCTACTGACTATCTGGCAGTCGGTATTGATCCAACCAAAACTACAATTTGTGTACAGTCTTGCCTGCCTGCCTTAAATGAGCTGACCATGCTGTATCTGAACTTCGTGACGGTTTCTCGTCTGGAACGCAATCCAACGATTAAATCTGAAATTCAGATGCGCGGTTTTGAGCGTGATATTCCAGCAGGTTTCTTGTGCTATCCAGTTGCACAAGCAGCAGACATTACCGCCTTTAAAGCCACTGTGGTGCCTGTCGGTGAAGATCAGATTCCAATGATCGAACAGACCAATGAAATCGTGCGTCGTCTGAACCGTCAGGTCGGTCGTGAACTGCTGCCAGAATGTAAAGCACTGCTTTCAAATGTTGGCCGTTTGCCAGGCTTTGATGGTAAAGCGAAAATGTCCAAATCTCTGGGTAATACGATTGTGCTGGATGCCTCGGACAAAGACATCAAAAAAGCGGTTAACGCGATGTATACCGACCCGAATCACCTGCGTATCGAAGATCCAGGTCAGGTAGAAGGCAACGTGGTATTTACCTATCTGGATGCTTTTGACCCAAATAAAGAAGAGCTGGAAGAATTAAAAGCTCACTATCGCCGGGGTGGCCTAGGTGATGGTACGGTGAAAAAACGTCTGGACGGTATTCTGAAGGAACTGATCGGTCCAATCCGTGAACGTCGTATGGAATTGGCTAAAGATCCAGATTACATTATGGATGTGCTGAAAACCGGTACAGACCAATGCCGCGATATTACCCAAGCCACTTTAGATGAAGTAAAAACCGCTTTGGGTGTATTCCGTTTCTAAATAATTTTCCACTCCAAATGCTAAAAAGCCCTTCTTGTAAGGGCTTTTTTTATCGCTTTTCTACACAGTCTATCCATATAGGGCAATGTGTTTCACACGAATATCAAAAAACTTACTTTATTTAACAGCTTTTAACACGTTTACTCATGTAATCCAGGTTCAGACATTTTATGATGATTACATATTCAGGAAACAGCAAGAAACATTCTCCACAGTTTCATTTGCAACAAGTTTTTCCTTTTTCTACGCAATGACCACCCCAATCATTGCGTTTTTTTTGTCTATAATTTTTGTCAATCATCGTAGTCTCGCTGTTCCAACTCTCGCTATTCCTATAACCATGCCCTGCAAGTGAATAATGACTACCGATAAAAAAACCCGCATCATGTGCGGGTTTTTTTTATACTGCTACTTAAGCGTGTTTATGACGCATATGCGGGAACAGGATAACATCGCGAATACTTGGCGCATTGGCAAAGATCATCACCAGACGGTCAATACCGATACCCTCACCTGCTGTTGGCGGTAAGCCGTATTCAAGTGCTTCAATGAAGTCGGCATCGTAATGCATTGCTTCATCATCGCCCGCGTCTTTTTCAGCCACCTGTGCCTGGAAGCGCTCAGCCTGATCAATTGGGTCATTCAATTCCGAGAAGCCATTCGCCAGCTCACGACCACCGATAAAGAATTCGAAACGGTCAGTGATGTGTGGATTGTCATCATTACGACGCGCCAATGGAGAGGTTTCTGCTGGATATTCAGTAATGAAAGTTGGCTGACGCAGTTTGGTTTCAACCGTTTCTTCAAACACGATGGTTTGCAGTTTGCCCAGACCAAAACCTGGCTTCACCTGTTCTTTCAGCTCGTCCTGAACATATTTCGCCAAGAACTCACGGTCGTTGACATTTTCTGGTGTGAACTGCGGGTTGTGCTCAAGAATGGCATCAAACATTGAAATTTTCTTGAATGGACCTTTGAAGCTAAACACTTCTTCGCCATAAGGCACATCCGTTGTACCGAGAATATCCAATGCCAGTTTTTCCAGCATTTGCTCAGTCAGTTCCATCAGGTCTTTATAGTCTGCATAAGCCTGGTAGAACTCGATCATGGTGAATTCTGGGTTATGACGCGTTGACACACCTTCGTTACGGAAGTTACGGTTAATTTCGAACACACGCTCAAAACCACCCACCACTAGACGCTTCAGATAAAGCTCAGGTGCAATACGCAAGAACAATGGCATATCCAAAGCATTATGATGCGTTTCAAATGGACGCGCAGAAGCACCACCTGGAATCACATGCATCATTGGAGTTTCCACTTCCATATAACGTTTTTCAGTCAGGAAGGTACGGATACCCGCCACAACCTTGGCACGAATTTCAAAGGTCTTACGAGTTTCTTCGTTAACGATCAGATCCAGGTAACGCTTACGATACTTCATTTCAGTATCGCTTAAACCATGGAACTTGTCTGGAAGTGGACGTAGCGACTTGGTCAGTAATTCAAACTGTTCGATATGTACATATAGGTCACCTTTACCAGAACGACCGATATAGCCTTCAATGGCAATGATATCGCCCAGATCTAGACCTTTAATGCTGGCTAAGGTGTCCGCATCTAGCTCTTTACGTGGAACGTATAGCTGAATCCGACCAGTCATATCCTGAATCACGATGAATGAGCCACGGTTCAGCATGACACGACCAGCAACTTTTACATATACCTTTTCGCCAGCTTCAATTTCTTCTTTTGCTTGCTCAGCGAACTGGTCTTGAAGATCCTGCGCATAGTGTTCACGCTTAAAGGTATTTGGCCATGGGCTATTACCGGTTTCCTTAGCGTGTTCTTCAATCTGCTTTAACTTGGCATGACGCTGTGCAATTAAATCGTTTTCGGAAATGTGTTGTTCAGAAGTCGATTGAGCGTTAGTTTGCGTCATCTCTGCCTCGAATAAGATAAGTAAAAAAATGGAAGGTGCATACAATAGCAGATTTTGTAGTTAAATCGTAGCATCAACCCTCATCTGGATTATCTTTTCTGTTCAAATTGTTTTGGCACAGAAAAAAAGCCTGTGCGCTTGCGCCTGAATGTAAGCAAAGCTGATTTTTTAATGAGAAATTAATTGAACATTTATTAAAAAAATAACGTTTTAATATCAAATCTTTTACAGAACTGAAGCCGGTCTTTAACTAAGGTCGAATGACACCCAATCTGTTAGACCAAATGCTAACTTCTTTTCACTTTAAGAAGCTCTACAATGCAAGTCGACGCAAATGATTGCGAGACCATAAAACAACTGAAACGAAAGGTCATAATGAGCCAATGCACTGCAAAAATCCTATATCTCCATGGACTTGATTCTTCCAAAGAGTCAGCCAAGTTCCATGCCATCAATGCAACAAATAAATTTTGTATTGATGTGGATTATCGCAACCTCAATTATGCAACCATGGCCGAGTTTTATAATGAAATAATTGAAAAAATCCAGCCTGATATTCTGGTTGGACATTGTCTGGGCGGCTATTGGGCACTTAAGCTGTCACAACAGCACCATATTCCCTGTGTCGTGGCGAACCCGAACCTGGCACCTACTTTCCGTGATGATTACTCACCAATCTGTGATGCGGATTTGCAGCACGATATTCCACAGATGGCGTATATTGAACTCGGTGATGAAATCATGGATATTCATGCCATCCAGTCACAGCTAGAAGACTATATTCAGATTGAAACCTTACATGGCGGCCATCATCGTCTGGAGTGTCCAGAGCGGCTGAATCCGTTGATTCTGCAGATTGAGCAACTGCTGTAAAATGATAGAAATAAAATCCTGATATTAAAAAAGCCTCACACTGTGAGGCTTTTTAGTAGGAGCAATTAAGCTGCATCCGCTTCTGGCTTAGATTTATCATCCAATACCGACCAGACATTCAAGCCTAAGTCGCCATGCAAATCTGGTAGATCCAGAAAAATGCTGGCTCCTAATACCTGATGATGACATTTTTGCGCCAGCTGATTCACTGCTTTCAGGGTACCCCCTGTTGCCAACACATCATCTACAATAATGACTTTTTGTGCAGCAATTTCAGCCGACATTTCCAGACGGTCCAGTCCGTACTCCAGACTGTAGCCCACACCGACTACTGGTGGCGGTAATTTGCCTGCTTTACGAACTAAAATTAAACCCTTGCCCAAACGCTGTGCCAATAGGCTAGCCAAAACAAAGCCACGTGCTTCAACAGCAATAAAGCTGTCTACTTCTGCCAGTTTTTCCGCAGGAATACTCGCGATCAAGGCATCGGTTAATGGACCAATGTTATTCATAAAAAGTGGAGTCAGGTCAAAGAAACAGATTCCTGGCTTTGGAAAATCTTGGACAGTACGAATGTGAGACCACAACGAAGTAGACATATTGCTCATGGGAGATCATTAAAAAAGAAAAAGGAACCGCCAAATTTTAAACTGAATTGAAGCTAAAGAACAGGAAGAATTGCTCAATATTAAAGCAATACAGATTTCAATGCCTTATTATCTATTTTTAATTCAGTGGTTTAAAAACATTTTCTAGTTAAATAATTTTCTCCAGCAATTCACGCCATTTGATAATAAATGACAAAAGATGCTGCATGCCTGATATCTGCCTAAAAAATCCGATATTTGAATAGCGCTGCAAGATCATTGAGTTTAAGACGGTTCCTGATTGCTTAAAACTAGGGAATATCTGATATTTTTTGTCCCTTATCGCTATTCTGCTTTTAATTTTGCTGAATAAACTGATAGGCACTTTACTTTAGGGCAGGAACTGCGTAAAAATTTACTCAAATATGTCCGCGTAAAATGCCATATTATTAGAGTCTTGCCTGTTTAGGTTTTTTGAGCCAGTGCGAATATTTTCTGGTTTTGGAGAGTTACATGAAAAAATATCAATGCATCGTTTGTGGATGGATTTACGACGAAGCGGAAGGCTGGCCTCAGGACGGTATTGTTCCAGGTACCAAATGGGAAGATATTCCTGATGACTGGACCTGCCCGGACTGTGGCGTTTCTAAAGTAGATTTTGAAATGATCGAAATCTGATTTTGACCAGTCAAAGGCCATGTTGAATGGTCTTTTTTTATGCCTTTAACACACCCTATAACAAGCATGGAGTTGAATATGCATCCTATCGTCATCATTGGTTCAGGTATGGCAGGCTATGCTGTCGCACGCGAGTTCCGCAAGCTTAACCCAGACCACGAACTGGTCATGATTTGCGCGGATGATGCCACCAATTACGCCAAGCCTACGCTTTCCAATGCTTTAGTTGGCAATAAGGCACCTGAACATATCGCGCTCGGTGATGCAGCCAAAATGGCCACACAACTGAACATGCGGATAGAAACGCATACCTGGGTCAAAGCAATTGATGCAGCAGCGCATGAACTCACCCTGATCAAAGACCAGTCAGCACAAAAACAGGCCTATTCAAAACTGATTCTGGCGGTCGGGGCCAACCCGATTCGTCTGGCGATTGCCGGCGATGGCAGTGATGACATTCATGTGGTGAATAACCTGACCGATTATAAAGCGTTTCGTGCCAGCTTAGAAAATCGTCAGGACAAACGTGTGGTGATTTTAGGTGCCGGTCTGATTGGTTGTGAATTTGCCAATGACCTGCAACATACTGAACATCAGGTGACCGTGATTGATCTGGCGCCTTATCCGCTGGTGCGCTTGTTGCCCGAGCATGTGGCTCAGGTTTTTCAGGAAAAGCTAGAACAGGCAGGAATCAATTTTGTTCTGGGCACGACCGTCGAAAAAATTTCTAAAGTCGCAAATGGCGACTATCTGGTCACTTTGGCCAATGGTCAAACGGTCATAGCCGATGTGGTGCTTTCAGCAATTGGCCTGCAACCGAATGCCGCTGTCGCTAAAGAAGCTGGCATTCAGGCAGCGCGTGGTATCTTGACCAATACCCAGCTGGAAACCAATCTGACAGATATTTTTGCGGTCGGTGACTGTGCAGAAGTGAATGGTACGTTGCTGCCCTACGTGATGCCAATCATGCAGCAGGCACGCGCGCTGGCCAAAACCTTAAATGGTGAAACCACACCTGTGCATTATCCGGCTATGCCTGTTGCAGTAAAAACACCAGCTGCACCGCTGACCGTTTTACCTGCACCGCTGGATGTGGAAGTGAACTGGGAAACAGAAGAACTGGAAGATGGTATGCTGGCCAAAGCCATCGATGCAGACGGTACTCTGCGTGGTTTCGTGCTTTTGGGTGCAACCGCAGCCAAACAGCGTCTTGCTTTGACCAAGCAGGTTCCTGACTTGATTCCTGTAGCCATTTAAGGTTTAAATACCAAGGACATTCTTTGTACAGAATGTCCTACTTTCAGGAAATCTATCATGAACAGTGCTTTGCAATACGGTCCTTCTCCCTATTCGGCTTTTATGCAAGAAACCAAGGTCGATCTTGGCAATGGCATTGAATTGCATGTAGAAGTCGGCGGTTTAGAACATCAGCCTACCCTTCTGCTGGTGATGGGCTTAGGTGCACAGATGCTGTACTGGCCGGATTTTTTTTGTAAGTCCTTTATTGACCGAGGTTTTAAAGTTGTTCGTTTTGACAATCGCGATATTGGTCTGTCTTCCAAGGTTCATAACAAAGGCCCACGTTTAAATACCCTAAAAATGATGAGCCGCTTTGTGCTGGGTCTTGGCAATCAGGGGTCGCCTTATACCTTGTATGACATGGCGGATGATGTGGCTCTGTTAATCGACAAGATGAATCTGGGTCCAGTCTATGTACTCGGTGCTTCCATGGGCGGCATGATCTCCCAGATTCTGACCGCCCGTTATCCCGAGAAAGTAAAAAAGCTCGGTTTATTGTTTACCAGCAACAATCAGCCCCTGCTCCCACCACCATTTCCGAAACAACTCTTTAGTCTAATAGGCAAGCCTGCCTCAACCGATGAAGATGGAATTGTCGACCACAGCCTGAAACTGTTTAACATCATTGGCTCACCTGGCTATGTCAATCAACTCGAAGCCATGCAGACTGCCCGTAAATTATATAAACGAAGTTATTACCCGGCGGGTGTACTTCAACAGTTTTTAGCAATATTATGTACAGGCTCGTTGCTGCAACTGGATAAGCAAATTCGACAAGAGACCCTGGTGGTTCATGGTTCTCAAGATCGCTTGCTCCCACCCGGCCATGGTAAGGCTGTTGCAAAGGCAATATCTGGTGCTAAATTTGAATTAATTGATGGAATGGGGCATGATATCCCTCCGCATTTTATTCCATATCTTAGCGAATTATTTGCTGATCATTTTACATCATAAAACTAGGACACTATGGCTGCATTACCATCCTTAAGACAGCTGTCATATCTCGTAACACTGTCAGAGACGCTGCATTTTACAGAAGCTGCTCGCCGTTCATTCGTGACTCAGTCCACCCTGTCTGGCGGGATTATGGAGCTGGAGCGTTTACTCGGGGGCGTTCTGGTTGAACGTGATCGCCAGAATGTACGTTTGACTCCACTCGGAGAACAAGTGGTTGCACGTGCGCGTGTTCTACTGGCAGATGCGCAAGATTTAATGCGCCTCAGCCGCGAGATGAGTGAACCGCTCACTGGTGATTTGCATCTGGGTATTATTCCGACCATTGCCCCTTTTATCCTGTCACAACTTCTTGATGAAGTGCATAAACAGTTGCCCAAGATTCAGCTGCATTTGCATGAAGCACAAAGCGAAAAAATTGTTGAACGTCTTGAGCATGGTAACCTGGATATGGTTGTCCTCGCTCTGCCGTTTGACACGCGCAGCTTGAAAGTGGCTGAGATTGCCAAAGAAAATCTGTATGTGGTCCACCACAAGTCAGACCAGCAGGTCGCTCAGGCAAAAAGCTTAGAAGATCTGGATCTGTCCCGTTTGATGTTATTGGAAGAAGGTCACTGCCTGCGTGATCATGCCTTGAGTGCGTGTCCAATTGGTGAACGTAAAAATGATCACCGCTTGAAAGCCAGCTCACTGCCTACCCTCATCGAGATGGTCTCTTCTGATCTTGGCTTTACCCTGTTACCTGAAATTGCAATTCATACCAATATCGTGAAAGCAAATCCAGAACTGGAAACCAAAGCGATTAGTGCTGCGCCAAGTCGTACTTTAGCGCTGGTGACCCGTAAGAGCACCCCTTTACAAAGCGAATTTGATGTCTTGCTGCAGATCTTGCAAAAGATCACTCAGCACTGATGCAATCTTGCGAACCAAGGAGTCTGTAAAGGCTCCTTTTTTATGTCTGACAAATCCAGAATAAAGCCAAAACACTGTTCACCCACTCTATATAAAACTATATTTATTAAATACTTAAAAATATTTTTGCTTTTTTTATCGTGTTCATTGCTGCTTTGCACTGTGTTTTATTGTTTGACTGGCAGGATGTCTTTACCTCTAGTTTGATTTATTTAAGTTTAATCGCCAAACCTACTTAGGCTATTTTAAAACATTGTATATAATGATAGTGATCTGGATGCCACAACCTATAACTTACGAGCTATTTAACTCAATAATACTCAATCGATTTAGGTGTATTTTCCTTTGAGAATCTAAGGAATAAAAAAGGACTGAATTTTCAGTCCTTTTCTTATAACTTTTCAAGATTTATTTAAAAGTGTCTAGCAATACCCGTTGCGCATTATGGGCTTGCTCACCTTCAGCCACTTGAGCACGAACCCAAGTGCCATCCCCCTGTAATAACCAGGCCTGCTGGTTATCTTTTAAGTAATTTAACAACCCCTGTTGATAAATGCGTTTCTTCAGGGCCGGATCTTCAACCGGGAAGCAGGCTTCGACACGATTAAACAGGTTACGGTCCATCCAGTCAGCGCTTGAACAGTAGATACGGGCATCACCATCATTGCTGAAATAATAGACGCGGGTGTGCTCCAGGAAACGCCCGACAATTGAACGCACTCGGATATTTTCAGACAGTCCCGGCAAGCCTGGACGCAAACAGCAGATGGAACGAATGATCAGGTCAATCTGGACGCCTGCCTGCGAGGCTTCATAGAGCTTATTAATCAATTCCAGTTCGGTTAGCGCATTGACTTTGACAATAATCTGAGCTGGTTTACCCGCTTTGGCATTGGCAATTTCATGGTCAATATAATTGACCAGCTGGGCTTGCAAGGTAAACGGCGCATGCAACAGCTTTTTCAGCTTGGCCATTTTGCCCATCCCGGTCAGTTCCTGAAAGATACGATGCACATCTTCACACAGGTCTTTATCAGTTGTGAGCAAGCCATAGTCGGTATAAATTCGCGCATTGCCCGCATGGTAGTTGCCTGTCCCTAAATGCACATAGCGCACCAGCTTATTATTTTCACGGCGGACCACCAAAATCATCTTGGCATGGGTTTTATAGCCCACGATGCCATATACCACGACGGCTCCTGCTTCTTGCAAAACATTTGCAACAGCGATATTGGATTCTTCATCAAAACGTGCGCGTAGCTCAATGACTGCAGTGACTTCCTTACCATTACGTGCGGCTTCTGCCAGCACCTGAACAATTTCCGAGTCAGCCCCACTACGATACAGCGTCTGTTTAATCGCTAACACCTGGGGGTCACGTGCTGCTTCACGCAGCAATGAAATGACCGGAGCAAAAGATTCAAAAGGATGGTGCAGCAAAATGTCATGTTTCTGCATGGCACTAAAAATATTTTCGGACTTTTTCAGGACCTTCGGCACAATCGGCGTATGTGAGTCATAACGTAAATGCGGACGTTTAAAGTTATATAACAGTCGCGCCAGATTAACCGGTCCGGCCACCTTGTAGAGCTGTTCTTCTTCCAGATCAAACTCATTCAGTAGATATTCATAAATCGGCTGCGGACAGTTTTCGGTCACTTCCAGACGTACCGCACGACCAAAACGGCGCGAATTGAGTTCACCTTTCAGGGCAATCGCCAAATCTTCTACGTCTTCGTTTAAAGCCAGATCCGCATTTCGGGTGACACGGAACTGATAACAGCCAGTTGCGGTCATGCCCGGAAACAAATCCGAGACATGCTCATGGATAATGGCAGATAACATCACATGATGTTCTTTACCGCCTGTCAATTCATCCGGTAAACGCACGACCCGTGGCAATGAACGGGGTGCCGGAACCACAGCCAGATCGATCTGACGACCGAAAGCATCTTTGCCTTCTAAAGTGACAATAAAGTTCAGTGATTTATTCACCAGACGCGGGAATGGGTGGGCTGGATCCAGACTGATCGGCGTCAACACCGGCGCCACTTGCTCTTGAAAATATTTTTTCACCCATTGTGACTGGGCGGGAGTCAGTTCGCCACGGCGCAAGAAGCAGATATCTTCTTCACGCAGTTTCGGCAAAATTTCTTCATTTAAAATCCGGTATTGACGCGCAATGGCGGCGTGAGCCGTTGCAGAAATCTGCTCCAGCACCTGTTTCGGCGTCAGGCCATCCGGACTCCGGCTTTCATTGCCCAAATCCAGCTGCTCCATCACCCCAGCGACACGAATCTCGAAGAATTCATCCATGTTACGAGAAAAGATCAGCAGGAAATTCATGCGTTCCAGCAAAGGGTGCAGTGGATCGACAGCCTGTTCCAGAACACGCAGGTGGAAGTCCAGGATAGACAATTCACGGTTAATGTACCGATCATTATAGAGATATTCTGTGGGTGTCAAAGGGCTGCTGGCTACCGTATTCATATCGAACCTTTATTCATTTTCAAGCCTGAGTCAATACTATCAGTATGCTTCAAATTTATGACATTTTCATAAAAAAAGCCCGATTTCTCGGGCTCTATAGATTTTTTATCAATAAATTTTTCTTTTAAGGCAGTTCTGCATAACGCATATAACGGCGAATCATCTGTTTACGCGCATTTAATGAGGAAGATTGACGATGTTGCTGATAATATTTTGGATTGTTCAGGATTGCAGCCAGAAAAATAGCTTCTTCTCGGCTCAGGCTTTCCGCAGTCTTACCAAAATAATGTTTGGCAGCCGCTTCTATCCCATAAATATGATGCCCAAATTCAATCGAGTTCAGATAGACCTCTAGAATACGCTCTTTAGACCACATACGTTCCATCATCCAGGTTGCAATGGCTTCTTGACCTTTACGAACAAAAGAGCGTTTGTTAAATAGGAACAGGTTTTTTGCCAGCTGCTGGGAAATGGTAGAGCCGCCCGCCACCACCTTACCCTGCTCTTTATTACGACTCAGTGCAGTCTGAATGCCATCCCAGTCAAAGCCATGATGATGCACAAACTTACCATCTTCTGCCGTGACCACCGCCTTTTTCAGGTTGCTACTGATTTCATCATAAGGACGCCATTGATGCTGAATCGGTGTCGCCGGCTCAGTCCAGTAATCTAAGCGCATCATCATGGTAGTATTCACCGGATTAAAGCGCCACCAGGCCAGACTGGCAAAAATCCACAGCTGTATACATAAAAACACACTGAACAACAGCAAGAAAATTCGAATCAGAAACGCTTTCATGTCAGTGTGTTACTCCTGAAGAGGTGATTTTTTCGTGTTAAGCTTAGAGGAAATATCAAATACGGCACCAGAATAGCATGTCTGAATACGCTCCTCCTTCTATTCACCGTAAACTGGACGTCCACACCTGGTGGTTTACCGCCCTGCTGATTACAGTGAATATCGGCCTCTTTGTCTGGCAAATTTCGAGTGGTACAGATGCCAGTCATCCCAGTACTCAGGATGCTATTCGCTGGGGTGCTGATTATGCACCTTTGACTTATCTTGCGGAACCCATCCGTCTGTTCAGTAGCATGTTTTTTCATTTTGGTCTGATTCATTTAATGTTGAACATGTGGGCGCTGTATATTTTTGGCAGTGTCGCAGAACAGCTCTTTGGCCGTGTCTATTTCGTCGGCCTGTACCTCAGTGCCGGCCTCATGGGCAGCCTGTTCAGCGGGTATATGAGCATTCAGGATACCTATGCACTTATTGAAGGTGGTGTGGCCAATTCCGCGCTACTGCCAAGTGTTAGTGCAGGTGCTTCGGGTGCCGTGATGGGCTTAGGCGGTGCACTGACCTTATTGTCGCTCTTTCCGGCATTGCCACAGCAGCGTTTTATTCTCGATAAAAAAACCTTACTCATGGTCATGGGCATTAACCTGTTTATGGGCTTTATGATCGCGGGTATCAATAATGCTGCACACATTGGCGGCATGCTCATGGGCGCGGTTCTGGCCGGCCTCTGGTATGCAGGACAAAAGCTGCAAGGTCGCGGGCTGATGACCCTCATCGCTTTGCTTGCTGCTGTTGCTGCCTGCTATGCGCTGTATCAATATAATCTGGAACTGATCCAGCCGATTCAGCCACTTTGGCAGGAGATTCTGGAGATGATGCGTCAGCAGCTCAATCTGGCTGTCTAACGCATCAGGCCTCTTTCAAAATATGCCACTTACTGGTTTAACTCGCGTAAGCTTTGTAAGGGCGGAATGTCCGACAGATAACTGAGACGATAACGACCGATCACTGCACACAATATGCTCATCAGGATCGGTAAAATCAACCAGATTTCCCAGTGTGGCTGAATGGGTAGCTCCATCCGGTAACTGGCGACGGCGCTAATTACTTCGGCAAACAGACAGGAGACTATCCCTGCACACAGGCCAATAAAACCAATTTCCAGACTGAGCATGGTTTTCAGTTTTTTCTTGGAACTGCCGAAAGAGCGTAATAAGGCCACTTCGCGTTTACGCTCATCCATTAGCAGGTTCAGACAGGCGATCAGGACCAGAATCCCGGAAACGCTGACTAAGAGTGCCAGAATAGTTACAATTTGAACCAGCACCTCTACAATGCGTTTAATCTCATTCAGAATCAGACTCACATCAATAAATACCGTATTCGAAAACTGCTGAATCAGCTGAACCAGTTTCGGTCGTTCGGATTCTGGAACATAAAAACTGCCCAGATAACTGCCGGCATTGGCATCCATGCTATTCGGGGTAAAAATAAAGAAGAAATTAGGACTAAAACTTTCCCATTCCACCGTACGCAGATTGACGACTTTGGCTTCTAGTGGCCCTTCAGGCAGACTAAAGGTCAGTTTATCCCCCACCCGGATTCCCAGCTCTTTTGCCATATTGGCTTCTACCGAAACCTCACCCGGTTGCTTGAGTTGTGCTTCGCCACTGACAATCACGTTATCTTGGGGATAGCGATCGGTCTGGGTCAGATTGAGTTCACGGCGTAGGGTATTGTGACTTTTAATCAGCTCAGCGGCAAAAGGCTGATCATTTTTCGCGACCAGTCGCCCACGGATATTCGGATACAAAGGTGTACTGCGCCAGCCATTGTGTTGCAGCTGCGCTTTAAATTCCGGCATTTCAAAAGGCGGCAACCCATAGATAAACTGGTTTGGTGTGCCTTCCGGTAATTGCTGCTGCCAACGCTCTAGCAAATCGGTACGTAATACCGCCAGCACCGTGATCAGACTCAGCCCCAAGGCCAAAGCGGTAATTTGTAAGGCCGTTTGATAGGGCGTCCGTACATAGGCAGAAATGCGGGATTTGGTATTGCGTAAAATTTTTAGCACCGCCCACACCGTGCAATACAATACGGCACAGAGCAGAATAATCGCTCCAATCACCCAGGCGGTCAGGACTATATTTTCGGTCAGCACAATACTAAAGATGATCAGGCTCAGCGTACCACTGGCCAGCATCCACAACATGGAATGAACCGATTTTTCTTCCTGTCGAATGACACGAATAGGTGCCGTATTCAGCAATTGCCATAGACTCGGCAGCACAAAACCGAGTAATACGATAGCACTGGTCAGCATCGCGACCGGTAAAGGTCCTGACAACATGGCCACCGCAGAGAATGTCAGTTGCAGATGCGGAATCAGCTGCAACATGAGCTGTAATAAGCCATATCCCAAACTAATCCCGACCAGAGTTCCGATCAGCATGGCGACCAGCAGGACCAGCCCCAGTAAAGCGAGATAGGCCAAAAGAATCTGCTGACGGGTGGCACCGATACAGCGCATAAGCGCAATGTGGTCCTGATTTTGCTGTACATAGCGCTGAGCAGTTAAGGCAATCGCGATGCCGCACAGCAAGATCGTCAGAATATTAGCCAGCTGCAAAAAGGTATCCAAATTCGCAATCGGCTTCATCAAACGGCTATTACTTTCACTGGCATTTCTCAGACGCAGACTGGGCTGCTCTTCCAACTGCGGCTCTGCTGTTTGCTCTGAACGCGATTCTATGATTTTTTTAAAATCGCGCTGGTAAGCCTGAACCCTGTCCGGCTCGCCGGCCATCAACAGACGGTAATCAATCCGGCTCCCCACCTGAATGGCATTGGTACGAGCCACATCAGCCTGAGAAATAATCACGCTGGGTGAAAACCCGGAAAAGCCCAGCTCCTGATTAGAATCATATGCAATAACGGCCGTGACGGTGAATGCAGCATCGGCAATATTGACCTGTTCACCGACGTTGACCTTAAGCAAATCCATGGCGCGTTGACTAAGCCAGATTTCTCCCGGCTGCAGCTGTTTAGCCAGCGGTTGAACACGTAATTCACCGCGTAAAGGAAAAGCAGAATTAATGGCTTTGACATTGACCATCACAAATTCGTCATCGGTATGCGCCATACTGCCAAATACGGTGACTTCAGACTGTTGCAAGCCCTGCTGCGCTGCTTTATCGCGCCAGATCTCGTCAATCGGCTCATTGTTGCTCAGCAGCAGATCGCCGGCCAGCATCTCTGCAGCCTGCAATGCGACTGCATTTTGAATTTGCTCATTACTAAATTTAAGCGCGGTCGTGGCACTAATCGCCAGGGTTAAGGCAATTATCAGCAGATAGATGCCGGTGCTTTTAAAGCTCTGGGTCAGTAAAGGACGAAATAACTGCATCTCATCCTCCATTGACATGTTCAGTGAGCTGGCCATGATTCAGCTCAAAATGCCGTTGGCATTGTTTGGCCAGCTTTGGGTCATGGGTGACCAAGACCAGCGTTGTGCCTAATTCACGGTTTAACTGAAACAACAGCTGTTCAATGTCCTGAGCCGTCTCAGCATCGAGGTTACCGGTGGGTTCATCGGCAAAGATGATCTTGGGTTCACTCACCAATGCCCGGGCAATCGCAACACGCTGCTGCTCCCCCCCTGACAAAACTTTCGGCGTTTGCTGCGCCTGACGATCTAGTCCTACTTTTTGTAATAAAGCCAGAGATTTCTGCTCGGCAGTGGCATAGTGAAAGTTAGGCTGCAAGCGTAACGGCAGCATGACATTTTCCAGCGCTGTCAAATGCGGCAATAACTGAAAAGACTGAAACACAAAGCCAATATTTTCCAGTCTGACCTTAGCACGCTGTTCTTCATTCAGCTCGCTGATCAGGCTGCCACATACCTGTAACTGGCCCGAACTGGCCTGATCCAAGGTCGCCAGAATCCCGAGCAGAGTCGACTTGCCTGAGCCAGAACGCCCGGTAATCGCCACCTGTTCCCCAGCTTGAATGTTTAGGCTTAAGTCCTCAAAAATCGTCAACTGTTTTTGTGAAAGTTGTATTTTTTGTGTCAATTGTTGAGCAGAAATGATTGGCTGTGGCATGATGGTGTTTTTCTGGCATTCTTGAATCATACATTCCCTATGTCTCTGATAAATCGAAATCTAAAATCTTGGTTATTCCGCGGCTTGGTACTGGCTGGCCTGTGCTTGACCCCAGTTCTGGTTTCAGCAAAGACAATTATGATTCTCGGTGACAGCTTGAGTGCGGGCTATGGTATTCAACCTGAACAAGGTTGGGTGAATCTGTTGCAAAAACGTTTAGACCAACAGTATCCGAAACAGCATAAAGTGGTCAATGCAAGCGTCAGTGGTGAGACCACCAGTGGTGCAGTGGCGCGTTTACCGAAACTGCTACAAACACATAAACCACAGATAGTGGTGATTGAACTGGGCGGCAATGATGGATTAAGAGGTCAACCGCCAAAGATGATTCAGCAAAACTTGGTCACTCTGGTGCAAAAAAGCCAGCAAGCCGGAGCCAAAACGATTCTGTTTGGTATGAAAATGCCGCCTAATTATGGGCAGGCGTATAGCAAAGCATTTGAAAATAATTATAAGTTGGTCAGTCAGCAACAGCAGGTAAAATTGCTGCCGTTTTTCCTCAATGGGGTCGCAGGGAATAAAAGCCTGATGCAAGCAGATTTGATTCATCCAAATGCCAAAGCGCAAAGCATCCTGTTAAATAATGCCTATCCTTATATTAAAGGCGCCCTATAAGGCGCCTTTAAACATGTCTGAGTTCATGGGTGAGGGATTAGAAGTCAAAAAAGGTGACTTCACCCGTTTCTAATGAGTATTCAGCACCGACAACCTGGAGTTTACCTTGCTCGATCAGGTTTTCCAGCACCGCTGAACCATGACGTAACTGATTGACCGACGCAAAAACATTGGAACGGACGGCATGTTTAGACAATTTTTCCAGATCATCTTTTAGTTCAGTCTGCATTAAAATTTCGACCGACGGACGGACACGTTTAACGATTGACATCAGATTTGCCGACGATGAAGCGCCAGGATTGGTCAGTGCCGCAATGGTCGAATCGATCGCGCCGCAATGCGTATGACCCAATACAATCACTACCGGACAGCCAAAACTTGCCGCAGCAAATTCCACACTTCCTACTTGCGAAGGTGCCACAATATTACCTGCAACACGAATCACAAACAGATCACCCAGGCCTTGGTCAAAAACCATTTCAGCAGGTACACGTGAATCTGAACATCCTAAAATAATAGCAAAAGGCTCCTGACTTTCTGCCATTTCAGCACGCTGCTGATGCGATAACAGTTTTAAATGCTGCGTTTCACCATTTACAAAGCGCTGGTTACCCTTTTTAAGACGTTCTATAGCTTCCTGAGCTGTGAGCATTCCTGTTTTACCACCGTTGTTTTAAGTTGGAATATATTAATCCTCTGTTTTAGGAATGTCACTTGCAAAAAAAGGGGATGTTAAAATTTATTACAAAGAATAGGTTTCACACTTTGGTGACATTTTCCCCGCTTGTTTCACATGAAAACTAGATTTTTTCTCTGCATTCATGCAAGTTATGAGTGACATTGGTTAACAATAATTTACAATAGAATGAAAATTGTTTTATCTCGGGGAAAACAATGTCCTTCAAGATAAGTCAGTTTTAAGAAATACATCTAATGACATACACGGAATTGTAGCCATGATAAAAAAAACAATAAATCGCTCAAAATTTCTATGGATTCTTGGCTTATTCTTTACTGTCACTGCGGCCCCTTTCAGTCAGGCACAGGTCTTTTCACCGCTCCGTGCTCAATCTGCCAGTCTTATTTTGAATCAATATTTATTTCAGGAGCGTCTCCAGGCAGGTTTAAGAAATAAGACCGTTAAAGTCGGTGATATTCACTGGAGCTATAATGAAGGCGGTCATCAGAACAAACCTGCGATTGTGCTTATTCACGGTCTGGCCGGCACCAAAGATGACTGGAATCGTGTCGCACAGTTTTTAACTCCTTATTATCATGTCATCATTCCAGACTTGCCCAATAATGGTGACACCAGAATTCCGGAGAGTTTTGACTTTTCTGTTCCCAATGTCACCTCTCAGCTACGTGCATTCCTGGAAAGCTTAAAGGTCGAAAAAAACCTGCATGTCGCCGGCCACTCTTTAGGTGGCCCTATTGCAACCGTGTATGCCTCACAATATCCTTTTGACACCCAAAGCCTATTTTTACTGAATAGTGCCGGTATTTATAAACAGGCAAATACCCCCTATACCCGTGACCCGCACGCCCTGAAGCACCTGATTGTCAGTAAACCCGGAGATCTGGAGGATGTTAGCCACAAGCTGATGCAGCATCCTCCCGTACTGCCTTATCCATTGAAACAGGCCCAGGAAAAACTGTTAATTTCACGTGCTGAACAGACCAGTAAGGCCATTGATCAGATTGTGATGCTGAACCGCATCTACACGCCGGAAACCTTTGCCCGTCTGACCCGTACAGTTGAAGCGCCGACCCTGATTTTATGGGGCAAGCAGGACCGGATTATTAATGTCGAAGTTGCCAAAGAGCTATATTCACTGTTTAAACGGGCTGAAACGCCGGTGATTCTGAATAATGTAGGCCATGTCCCGCTGCTCGAAGCAGAACAACAGGTCGCACAGCATTATTTACCTTTTCTTGCAAAGACACAGATTCTAAAAAATCCACTAGCTGATAAACTCATTCCTTTCAATTAAGTTTCAGAGAAGTTATGCAGAAACACCCGATGATTGAGCAGTTGATTGATGCTCAACTTGATTTTCTTGATCAGGTATTTTCTCAATCTGAAACCATTCAAAGCGAGTTTCATGAGTTTTATCTCTGGTTGCGCAAGCAGTCGCTTAAAGATCTGTGGAGCTGTGAACTGATCAATCAGCTGCTACAAAAGCAGATTCTGGATACTGCTGCCAGTTCTTTTCTGATTGAGCAGATTGCCGAACATATCCGGTTCGCATTGGTTCATCCAGCCAATGATACAACCAAAATTGCAGATGTCATTCCGGTACTGACCATTGATAAAATTGCACAATATGTGGCCAGCAAAAGTGGTCACCGTCAGCGCCTGATCAAAGCGGTGGTGAATAACCCTGCTTTTTCAGCGATGATTACGCAACTGATCCAGCATTC
The DNA here is from genome assembly GCA_947627655.1 of uncultured Acinetobacter sp. Classification (GTDB taxonomy): domain Bacteria; phylum Pseudomonadota; class Gammaproteobacteria; order Pseudomonadales; family Moraxellaceae; genus Acinetobacter. Next base: position 30,272 of record CANQWW010000003.1, read on the forward strand.
GATCCAGGACTATCTGGATAACTCGGTGATCGCGAAAAGCGTACCGGGGGTGTCGCGTTTTATGAAAATGGGCAAATCGGTGCTGGAAAATGTCACGGATAGCAGTCTGGATAATACCATTGCCAAATACTTGCAAAAAAATATTCTAAAGCTCAGCCAGATGAGTGAAAATGTGCTGAACCAGCACTTTGATGATGAAAAACTTTATCATTTTCAGGCCAATCTCTGGCATAAAATCAAGGATATGCCGCTCTCCGTCCTGAAAAATTATATTGAAGTGCAGGATCTGTCTCAGACTGTAGATTTAGGTCATGAGGTCTGGGATCACATTCGCCAGACGGATTATTTACAACAGCAGATACAGGACGGCGTACATGCCTGGTATGTCCGTAATCAGGAACATACTTTTGATCTGCTGCTTCGCGATCTGAATATTGATGAGTCCTTAATTCAGCATGAATTAAATGCGTTACTGGTTCCTATGATTCAGCAGATGATTTCACAAGGTTATTTACGTGGACGTGCACGGATCTATCTGGAGAAATTTTATTATTCAGAATCTACACTAAAAATTCTGAAAATTGAGGAGTAAAAAAAAGCCGCGAAAGCGGCTTTTTTTAATGAAGTAGTGAAAATTAGAATTTAATATTCATGCCGACCGTGTAGCGACGTCCATCCAATACCACATCATAGTCACTATTGGTGATTTCTTTATTGGCAATATTATAAACACCCGCTGTCACGCTAACTTTATCTGTGGCTTTAAAAACTGTGCCTGCATCAAATGTGCCATAGCCTGGTGTACCATTTTCAATAATATCGCGCCCTAAATAATCACTGGTTTTACCCCGATAGTTATAATCTACCCACGTACTCCATACGTCTGAAATCGTATAATCCAGCCCCACATTTAGCATATGTTTAGGCATTTTATTTAAAGGTTGACCTTTAAAATCACCTGATTTTTGCTCAGATTTTGTGTAAGTATAACTGGTACTCGCATGCAAGTTATCAAGCACATCATAATCTAATGTAAATTCTGCACCTTGCATTTCAGCTTCAGCAACGTTTTTCATCTGGCTGACGAAACGGTAAGAGTTACCTAATGCAGAACACTGCCATAATTCAGAAGGAGTTTTATTATCTGAATCAGGGGTCATACATAAGCGATCTTCAACAATTTTGTCTTTGAAATCTGAATGGAAAACCATCAAACTTGTGGTCAACCCCAACTCTGGCGCTGAATAGTTAAATCCAAATTCATAGCTGGTACTTTTCTCTGGAGATAAATCTGGGTTACCAATAATGACTGCACTGCCTTTACCAGTACGTCTACCAAATCCCTCCGAAATATCACTGATCGTCGGTTGTTTATAACCTGTACTCACACCACCTTTCAGTGTGAAAGCATCGGTTAAATGATATACACCATAAATACGTGGGGTAATTTCACCACCAAAATATTCATCTTTGTTATAACGCGCACCGAGGGTTAGTGCGAAGTCATCCGTAATACTCCATTCATCTTCTGCATACAAAGCAAATAACCAGCGATCAAGTGTGGTCAATCCGGTAATTGCAGCAAGCCCATTGGTAGTATCAATAATTTTTTCTTGTTGATATTGTCCACCTACAGTCAACGCATGGTCTGCTAAAAAGACTGATGCTTGTGTATTAAAAACCTTTAATTCTTCACGCTTCTCATCAGGAATCGGACCACTATAAACTTTCTTGGTTGTTTCATCTTGATAGTAGGAATCAAGATTGAAATTATCGTATTGGGCTTTGTGCGTTAAAGTATAAAGATTTTTTTCATTTTCATTGATTGATGCTTCAGTATCAACGGCGACACTTTTGCCCAAAGTTGTAGTGTATTGTTGACCTGTATAGTCATAGCGCAAACCGATGTCATTATGCTCATCAAGATTCCAAACGAGTTCAGTACCCAGTTTTCTTATTTTTTTCTCAGATTCACTTGAACCAGATTTTTGACCTTCTCCGCCGACAAAATCACTTTCATCATTACCTTGAAAATTAGCATCAATACTTAAAGCCAATTTATCCTGAACTAATGGTCCTGTGACATACATACCAACGCCATAACTGTCATTGGCAACATCATTATCTGACTTGGTATATTCTGGAGAGATACTCCCATGCCAGCTACCCGAAGATGCTTTTTTAGTAATGATATTAACTACGCCACCCATCGCGTCTGAACCATACAGTGATGACATCGGACCACGAACAACCTCAATACGGTCAATCATATCAATCGGTGGCAGATAAGCACCAATTTTACCACCATCTGTACCATTACTATTGACAGTACGACCTGCACTCACTGGACGACCATTAATTAAATATTTGGTGTAATTCGCTCCCATACCACGAATAGTAATTTCTTTGTTATTCCCGCCCCCCTGAACAGAAACACCTGGCATATTTTTTACTGCATCAATAACATCGGTATAGGACTTTTTTTGTAATTCTTCTGCGGTAATGACTGAAATTGAAGCAGGTGCATCTGCAATATTTTGTTCAAAACCACCGGCAGTTGTTACCACAATTGTCTGTAGTTTAGTTGCTTCAGCTGGTGCAGAATTCTGTTCTATAACAGCTGACTCTTGTGCCTGAACAGAAACCGCTATTGCAGATAATACCGCAACAGCTAAGGTCGATTTTAAAAATGGCTTGTTCATACCCTCTATGCCCCAATCCTATCTATGAAGAAATCATGTTCAAATTGCTACGCATTGTAACAATAAAAATTACAAACACAATTGTTATCGATAATTATTATCATTACTTTTCAGTTTATATAAAAAACCCTCCAAATTTGGAGGGTTTGCTACTTGCGTTTTTTAAGACAAATATTATTTAAAATAAGCGCCTTCAGCCTGACTATGATCCGTCTGGTCCACAACTCGTTGTAATTCAGGGATATGCTGTCTTAAAGTGGTTTCTACACCCTGTTTTAGGGTTACATCAATCGCTGAACAACCTTGGCAGCCGCCACCAAACTTAAGTACAGCTGTTAAGCCATTTTCAGGGTCTTCAACCACTTCGACTAACGCACAGTTACCACCATGACCCGCCAGACCCGGGTTAATTTCTGACTGAAGCACGTAAGTAATACGCTCTTCTACAGACGCATCCGGTCCGACACGTGGCACTTTTGAGTTCGGTGCACGGAAAGTCAACTGGCCGCCAAAGCGGTCTTTGTTGTAATCAATTACTGCATCTAATAGATAAGGAATAGATGGAGCATCAATAAATGCAGGAAAATCTGGGTATTCCTGTTGATAATCTGTCGGTATCACCTCATCCGGTGCACTATACGCCATGCAACATTCAGCACGCGGTGTACCAGGATTTTCCACAAAAACGCGCACACCAATACCCGGTGTGTTTTGCTTTTCAAGTAAACCCTTTAAATACTCTTGTGCAGATGGGGTAATCAATAGGTTTGGAATTTCCTCTGCAACTGCAGTGCTGCTGTTCTCAGTCGACATAACAATAATTTCCTCAAGCTCAGACGGCTATTTTAACTGAAGATGCGGGGTAAATATAAAATTTCAACTAAAATTGTCGGATTTATTATAAAAGTACTACCTAATTGTCAGATTAATGGCAAGATGAAGCATCATTACTTCAGAATTAGAACTGTTCAATATGCTGCATTTACCTTTTAATCATACTGTTACCCTTATTCTGATTACCTGTATCATTTCCTTTATAGCTTTTTCCAAAGAGCAGGTCATGAACCGTCTGATTTTCTGGCCACCTGCGATTAAACAAGGTCAATATGACCGTTTTATCTCTCATGGTTTTATTCATGCCGACGGTACGCACTTGCTTTTTAACATGATTACACTGTTTTTCTTTGGCAGTATCATTGAAAGTTTTTACCGACAGTACCTATATGAATTGGGCTTTGTGTTGTTCTATATGGGCGGTCTAATTGCAGCAATTATTCCAAGTTATTTACAAAATAAAAATAACCCACGCTGGGCGAGCCTTGGCGCTTCTGGCGCAGTTTCTGCTGTGCTGTTTGCTTATATCCTGTTTGAGCCATGGAAACTGATTTTCGTATTCTTTATTCCGGTTCCTGCTATCATTTTTGCAGTTCTATATGTGGCTTATAGCATTTGGTCAGGTAAACGCGGTAATAGCAATATCAACCATAGCGCACATCTATGGGGCGCTGCTTATGGCGTAATCATGACCATCATTTTAGAACCTCGTCTGATTCCGCATTTTCTGAATAAACTGCTGCAGCTGCCTTTTTAAGTTGTGGCGATCAGGGATGATTTTCCCTCAAAAAAACTTCGATGCCATGTAAATGATTTTCATTTCTTTGAGTTATGCTAATCTGATACAAAATTTGAGGGTTAAACATGAAATTTAAAACATTACTTCTGGCGGGTCTGATCGGTTTAGGCAGCTCTTTGGCAGCACAGGCTCAGGTCAATTTTCAGTATCAAGAGCAGAATATCCAGCTGCAACACGTGCCGCAGAAACTGGCAGTCTATGAACTATCGGCACTGGATATTTTAAATGCACTGGGCATTCAGGCACAGTTGGTACCGGCAGCCAGTTATGCAGGCAAGTTAAGCCACTACCAGCAGGACAAATTTACCAAGGCCGGCAGCCTGTTTGAACCAGATTTAAACCTATTGAAGACAGCAAAACCTGATCTGGTGATTGTTGGCGGCCGCTCGGCTGGCAAGGCCGCAGAAGTCGGCAAGATTGCCCCTACGCTGAACCTGTCACCCGATACCGAGCAATATATTGCCAACCTGACTGAACGTACCCATGTCTTGGCACGGGCTTTTGACAAAGAAAAACTGGCAACTGAAAAACTGGGCCAGATTGCTGAACTACAACAACAGCTGAAACAACAGACCGAAGGTAAAACTGCGCTGATGCTGTTTGCGGTCGGTGACAACTTTATGCCACATGCCGACAATGACCGCTTTGGTTTTGTCTATGAATTGGCTGGATTACAATCTGTGCTTGATCCATCAGAAAAGTCGGATGCACCACACCCGGCAGCTGGTTCACCTGAAGCGAAGCAGGCCGCCGAGCTGAACTTGAAACGCTTGCAAGCCGCAGTGGCCAAGCAGCCGGATTACATCATTGTGCTGGATCGTGGTGCGGTAAATACCGGGAAATATACCGCGCAGAACAATATCCGCAAACATGCTGCCTTGAAAAATGCCAAGGCGCTAAAAAACAATAAGGTGATTTATGTTGATGCCGATGCCTGGTATCTAACCGGTGCCGGTCTGGACAATACCGCTTTTATGCTACAAGAACTGATCAAAGGCACTCAAGCCAAATAAATTGCTGGCTGAATTTCTTTTAAGGGAAGTTTCGCACTTCCCTTTTTAATTGAAACATCTCGTAATAAATTAAGACCTCACTCTGGTAGTTAATGCCACCCAGGGCGGCAACTTCACAGCGATAATGTATACATCTGTATATTAATTGCTGTAAGTTGCGAGATATTTTGCATGTCCACTTCCCTAGACGGTCTTCAATTTCCTATTGCTGCTCCACAACAAAAACCAAGCACTTCAAAAGTTGGCCGTAACATCATTGCTGCAGCCTTAGGCGTAGTTGATCCTGTACATGCTACTGCAGCACAACAGGAAAAAAACTGGCGTAAGCAATATCCGCTTTATTTTAAACATCTGGTTGAAGATGGACTGCGCTCTCCAGGTGCAGCACTCAATATTGCCAAGCAAGGCCTGGAAACAGCGCATGCCAGCTTTGAGTTTTACCGTAATGGTCAGAAGCATCTACTCAAAGATGTGCTGTCCTTAGCTGCGCAAGACCTGAATACCTTCCAGCTACAAGGCACATCTGAAACTGCCCCAGAATGGTATGTGCCTTATCATGGTAAAAAATTACAAGGACAGGAATTACTCAACCAAATCCAGTCTTGGCAAGAACGTGGCATCGTTGAGCCAAGCCATGCCCATGCGCTGCGTGCATGTATTGCCCATCCAGAATGGTTTGACTTGTCAGATCGTAGCACCGTGCTATTTGGTGCTGCATCTGAAGCCGGGCCACTCACCTGGCTATCGAAATGGAAAGCCAATATCATCGCGATTGACCTGCCAAATACACGTGTCTGGAGCAAGATTCTGGATACGGTCAGTCAAGGCAATGCTACTTTATATGCTCCATCGGTTGAGTCACTGCCAGCCAATACCTCAATGGACGTATTAACAGAAAAACTTGGCGCGAATTTACTGACCCAGATTCCTGAAATTGCACAATGGCTGCTTCAGTTTGAACAGGATCTGGATTTGGCGGCAATTGCCTACTTAGATGGTGAAAAGCATGTCCGTGTATCCATGGCGATGGATGCAATCATGCAATATGTTAGCGAGCAGAAAGCCAATACCAGCCTGATGTACATGTGTACCCCGACCGATGTCTACGCTGTGCCTGAAGAGGTCGTTCAGGCTTCGCAACGTAAATACCAGCAGTTGTCTAAACTAGAAAGTCGTTTAACCAAAGGTATTTCCCTGATTTCACGCCAGCATTTCTTCCAAAAGCATGATCAGGAATTATTCCGTTCCGGTGATAAGGCTTATGGCGTATGTGATTGTCTGGTCGTCGAGCAAGGCCCGAACTATGCACTGGCAAAACGCATTCAGCAATGGCGAGCAACGTTAGCACGTGCCCATGGTCAACATGTGAGTATTAATATTGCGCCTTCCACCACGACCTACTCAGTAACCAAAAATCCTTTGCTCAAAGCAGCATTTAATGGTGCCAGCTTGTTTGATGTGGAAGCTTTTGCACCGGAAACCACTAATGCAATTATGGCAGCCCTATGGATTTATGACCTGCGTAATCCGGAATCAGTCGCAAACCCGGATGTGAAATTAAACCATCCACTTGAGTTGATGATGTCTGGTGCGAACCATGGTGGTTTATGGCGTGTCGCCTATTTAGCACGTACCGCATTGCCATTTGCTGCACTATATGGATTTGCGACGGATAAATTACCGAAAGGGTTGTTGGGTAAGTTGAAGAAATAATTTTTCTTCAATATTGTTTCCTCTCCTGAGCAAGTTTTAAAGCACTGCTTTTACATCACAACATTTAATTTAAATCACGCTATTTGAATAAATAATGTAATTCCCTCTCCTCTCAGGAGATGAGCATCCTCAGAATATATTCTGAGTGCGTAAGGGAGAGGTAAAAATCACCCATAAAAAAACGCTGCCTTAGCAGCGTTTTAACATTAAATCTTCTTAGAAAACTTTTAACAGAATCCAGTACAAACCACCGGATAAACAGATTGTTGCTGGCAGGGTAAAGACCCAGGCAGAGAGAATGGTTTTCACCATCTGAAAATTCAGACCCGACTTATTCGCCACCATCGTACCGGCAACAGCGGAGTTGAGTACATGCGTGGTCGATACCGGCATACCGAAACCATCTGCGGCTGCAATCGTCGACATGGCCACAAGTTCGGCTGACATGCCTTGACCATAAGTCATATGCTGTTTACCAATACGCTCGCCAACAGTCACGACAATACGTTTCCAGCCAACCATCGTACCGAGGCCGAGCGCCAAAGCAGTGGCGACTTTTACCCAAGTCGGGATGTATTGCAAGAAGGAATCCAGGTTATCCCGGTATTCATCCACGACTTTTTCCTGTGCAGCAGTCATCGCTGGTAAAGCCTCAGCCTTATCCAAACGCTTAAACGCAGTCGTGCTCAGGTACATGTCATTACGGAATTCTGAAACCTGCGCTTCTGGTACATCCTTGATGTTGCTGTAACTACCGACTTTATCACCCAAGTGCTCAGTTAAGCTGGCCAATGCAGGCACAACTTCAGGGGTGATTTCTTTGGTCTGAATATATTTCGTGATGATGGCACGCGCTTTTTCATCAGGAATATCCGTATGATTTGGATAAATCACATCGGCAGTTTGCGCTGACAGCTGACCAAATGACTGGATATGTTGCGCATCCAGATTTTTGTTCAGTGAATATGCGAGTGGTACACAACCGATCAAGATGAGCATGATCAGACCCATACCTTTTTGGCCATCGTTTGAGCCATGGGCAAAACTCACCCCGGTACAGGTAAAGATCAGAATAGCACGGATCAGCGGTGGTGGTGGCTTGTTGCCCTCAGGTGGCTGGAACAATTCCACCTGTTTTTTAAAGATTTTTTTGACCAGCAAGAACAGCACTGCTGCAAATGCAAAACCGATTAAAGGTGAGAATAGCAATGCTTTCCCTACCTTCAGCACCTGATCCATATCTATACCGGAAGCGCCAGCGCCCGCATGCAGCAGATAGTTCATGATGCCAACCCCGAGAATCGAGCCGATCAGGGTATGCGAACTGGATGCTGGAATACCCAGAAACCAGGTTCCCAAGTTCCACAGGATGGCTGCGATCAGCATGGCAAAGACCATAGCAAAGCCTGCTCCGCTACCTACATTCATAATCAGTTCGACTGGCAGCAAGGCAATAATGCCATAAGCTACGGCACCACTGGCCACCATCACACCCATGAAATTACAGAAACCGGCCCACATGACTGCAACAGGCGCCGACAGCGCATTGGTATAAATGACTGTGGCGACCGCATTGGCTGTGTCATGAAAACCATTTACAAATTCGAAGCTCAGTGCAATAAACAATGCTGTGGCAAGCAAAACAATCGTGTACAGGCCTAAAGCAGGTACATGCGCCAGGTCTACAGAAAGCTGAAAGCCAATATAAATGAGCGTAGAGATAATCAGCGTGAGAAACACCGGCATAAAGAATTTCGGTGTAGGCACATGAACATTCTTCGACTCTTGCGAAGGATGCTCATGGGGTGAATCTAAGGGAGTTTGATTAGAATTCATGCAAGCAGGAATAGAGGATCCAAGAATCCCCATATTGTTCAATTAAATTGTGACAATTATATGACAAAGCGCTGCTATATGAAGCAGTATTTCAGACTTTCTTGCTTCCGTTAATCTAAAATCCCAATGCCTTAAAACATAAATTTAATCTTTAAAATTCAATACACTAAACCTTCATCTTCAATTTAAACCAAGCGCAACTCCTGTATTGCCACTGTCTTATTCACTCAAATATCCAGCGTACTTTTCTGACAAGGAGTTAAGCCGTGCCTGAATATTGCCTATAAAATATGACATTCTGATGAAAAGTAATCATTTTTACAGTGCAGAAGGTTTTTCTCAGACCTGCCTAGAGTCAGGAATAAGATTGGCCCTGTATTTCCTTATCAAATTTTCATATCAAGCATATCCAGCATTCTGAAGAACGGCTACAGAAAACTGTGCACTAATCTGTTAAGATTATTGCCGTTTTTAAATGCTTACTGAGAAAGTCTGAATGTCCACACTTGCCACCCTAAAAGAACTTCTTGCCAAAAGAATTTTAGTTATCGATGGTGCGATGGGTACCATGATCCAACGCCATAAACTGGAAGAAGCCGATTATCGTGGTGAGCGTTTTGCCGACTGGGCACACGACCTCAAAGGCAATAATGACTTACTCGTCCTGACGCAGCCGCAGATCATTCAAGGCATCCATGAAGCTTATCTGGAGGCTGGTGCCGATATTATCGAAACCAACACTTTTAATGGTACGCGCGTCTCCATGTCGGATTATCACATGGAAGATCTGGTTCCAGAGATCAACCGGACTGCCGCACGTCTGGCCAAAGAAGCTTGTGCCAAATATTCAACCCCGGAAAAACCACGTTTTGTCGCGGGGGTGATTGGTCCGACGTCACGGACCACTTCTATTTCGCCCAACGTCAATGATCCAGCATTCCGTAACATTACCTTTGATGCCCTCAAAGTCGACTATATCGAATCGACCAAAGCATTGATCGAAGGTGGTGCGGACATCATTCTGATCGAAACGGTTTTCGATACCTTAAATGCCAAAGCTGCCATTTTTGCAGTGAAAGAAGTGTTTAAGAAAATTGGCTATGAACTGCCAATCATGATTTCCGGTACCATTACCGATGCCTCAGGTCGTACCTTGACTGGTCAAACAGCAGAAGCCTTCTGGAACTCAATGCGTCATGCAGAACCGATCTCAATTGGTTTTAACTGTGCCCTTGGTGCAGATGCCATGCGTCCACACGTCAAAACCGTGTCTGACGTTGCCGACACCTTTGTTTCAGCGCATCCGAATGCGGGCCTGCCAAATGCCTTCGGTGGTTATGATGAAACCCCAGAAGAAACCGCTGCATTTATTCAAGAATTTGCTGAAAGTGGCTTAATCAATATTACTGGCGGCTGTTGTGGTACCACGCCGGATCATATTCGTGCGATTGCGCAAGCGGTTGAAGGCATTACGCCACGTCAAATTCCAGAGATTGAACCGGCTTGCCGTTTAAGTGGTTTAGAACCATTTAACATTACCCAAGATTCATTGTTTGTGAACGTTGGTGAACGTACCAACGTCACTGGTTCTAAAAAGTTCCTGCGTCTGATTAAAGAAGAAAACTTTGCTGAAGCTTTGGATGTGGCACGTCAACAGGTGGAAGCTGGCGCGCAAGTCATCGACATCAACATGGATGAAGGTATGCTGGATTCAGAAGGTGCGATGGTGCATTTCCTGAATCTGGTTGCATCTGAACCTGATATTTCACGTGTGCCAATCATGATTGACTCATCGAAATGGGAAATCATTGAAGCCGGCTTAAAATGTGTCCAAGGTAAAGCGGTGGTGAACTCGATTTCCCTCAAAGAAGGTTATGACGAGTTTGTCGAACGCGCGCGCCTGTGCCGTCAATACGGTGCCGCAGTCATTGTCATGGCATTTGATGAAAATGGTCAGGCAGATACCGCCGAACGCAAAAAAGAAATCTGTAAGCGCTCTTACGATGTGCTTGTGAATGAAGTCGGCTTCCCTGCTGAAGATATTATTTTTGACCCGAACGTTTTTGCAATTGCAACAGGGATTGAAGAACACAACAACTATGGTGTGGACTTTATTGAAGCCACAGGCTGGATCAAACAAAACTTACCGCATGCCATGATTTCAGGTGGCGTATCCAACGTATCCTTCTCCTTCCGTGGCAATGAGCCGGTACGTGAAGCGATTCACTCGGTGTTCTTGTACCATGCCATTCAACAAGGCATGACCATGGGGATTGTCAATGCCGGGCAGATGGCAATTTACGATGACATTGATGCCGATTTAAAAGCTGCGGTTGAAGATGTGGTGCTGAACCAGAACCAGGGTGAAAGCGGTCAAGAAGCCACTGAAAAGTTGCTTGAGATTGCAGAAAAATATCGCGGGCAAGCTGGCGCGCAAAAAGCTGAAGAAAACCTGGAATGGCGTAATGAAAGTATTGAAAAACGTCTTGAGTATGCGCTTGTTAAAGGGATCACCACTTATATCGACCAAGATACTGAAGAAGCACGTTTACAGTCAAAACGTCCACTTGATGTGATTGAAGGTCCACTGATGGCCGGTATGAACGTGGTGGGTGACCTGTTCGGTGCCGGCAAAATGTTCTTACCGCAAGTGGTCAAATCTGCACGTGTGATGAAACAGGCAGTAGCGTGGTTAAACCCGTACATCGAAGCGGAAAAAACAGTCGGTCAATCAAAAGGTAAAATTTTGATGGCAACTGTAAAAGGTGATGTACACGATATTGGTAAAAATATTGTTGGCGTAGTACTGGGCTGTAACGGTTATGACATCGTGGATCTGGGCGTGATGGTGCCGTGCGAGAAAATCCTGCAAACTGCGATTGATGAAAAAGTCGATATCATTGGCTTGTCCGGTTTGATCACACCGTCTTTGGATGAGATGGTTTTTGTCGCGCAAGAAATGCAGCGTAAAGGCTTTAATATTCCCCTGATGATTGGTGGTGCGACCACATCTAAAGCGCATACTGCGGTGAAAATTGCGCCTAAATATCAAAATGATGGCGTGTTCTATACCGCAGATGCCTCACGTGCAGTCGGTGTGGTCACACAGTTACTCTCTGCTGAAATGAAGCCAAAAATGGCAGCAGAATATATTGAAGATTACGAAAAAATCCGTACTCGTCTTGCTAACAAACAGCCAAAAGCTGCAAAACTGTCTTATCAAGAATCGATCGAAAATGGCTTTAAGATCGACTTCGACAAAAATGCACCTATCCGACCAAACTTCATTGGCTCACAAACTTTCACTCACTATCCTTTAGAAACCTTAGTGGAATACTTCGACTGGACACCATTCTTTATTTCCTGGAGTTTGGCAGGCAAATTCCCGAAAATTCTGGAAGATGAAGTCGTTGGTGAAGCAGCACGTGACCTGTATACACAAGCGCAAGAAATGCTGCAAGACATCATCGAGAATAAACGTTTTGATGCGCGTGCAACATTCAGCATTTACCCTGCGAACCGTGTGGCAGCGGATACTGTTGCGGTAACCGATGAAAATGGCAATGTCACGCATCGCTTCGAGCACCTTCGTCAGCAGTCTGACAAGGTGACAGGCAAAGCCAACTATTCTTTGGCAGACTTTGTTGCACAGAAAGATGTGGCGCAGGATTATTTGGGTGGTTTTACGGTTTCGATTTTCGGTGCCGAAGAACTTTCACAAGAATACAAAGCCAAAGGTGATGACTATAATGCGATTATGGTTCAGGCTTTGGGTGACCGTTTTGCCGAAGCATTTGCCGAGCATTTACATGAACGTATTCGTAAAGAGTTCTGGGGCTACCAAGCGGATGAACAATTGTCGAATGAAGATTTGATCAAAGAGAAATATGTGGGTATTCGTCCCGCACCGGGCTACCCTGCTTGTCCTGAGCATTCTGAAAAAGCGTCATTGTTTGACTGGTTAGGTTCGACCGATAAGATTGGTACTTACTTAACTTCGAGCTTCGCGATGTGGCCACCTTCATCAGTCAGCGGTTTCTATTATGCTAACCCTGAAACTGAATACTTTAACGTGGGTAAAATCTCTGGTGACCAGCTGGAAGATTATGCGAAGCGTAAAGGCTGGACCTTGGATGAGGCGAAACGTTGGTTAGCACCGAATTTGGATGATTCGATTGTTTAATTGAATCTCTGAATCCCCCTAAATCCCCCTTTTCAAGGGGGACTTTGTCATGTGATTAAATGAATTACGTGACAGCTCCTCCCTTTTTTAAAGGGAGGTTGGGAGGGATTAAAAAATCGTTTAAATTGAACTATACTAAACTCTTAAAATTAAAATAATTTTCACAATTATGGATCAATTTAATACCAGAGAATTAGCCTCAATTACATGGGTAGCCATACTTATAATAGCTTTAATATTCTACTCTGTAAAAAATGCTCAGCTCAGATATTCTCTTATCGCTGTTATCAAAGCATTTTTTCAAATTAAAATTATTACTTCTATTTTATTAATTACTACATATGTATTGCTAAGTGTATTTATCTTATATCAGATACAAATCTGGGATTTTAGCCAGCTTAAAAACACGCTTTTTTGGTATGTATTTTTTGCAATTGGTACTATGTTTAGTTTAAATACCATCAAAGAAGATTCTCACAACTTCTTTATTCAAACTATAAAATCATCAGTAAACTTAAGTATATTTCTTCAATTTATCATTAACTTTCACACGTTTAATTTTTTGTTAGAATTAATTTTACTTATTCCACTTATTACCCTTTTAAGTATCATTAGTGCTGTTACTAATCAAACAAAAGATCAGATATTAGTTAAAAAACTTTGTTACTTTTTACTAGCTTTTATGTTTCTCCTATTTTTTATCCATTTTATTATTCAAATTTTCAAAGCCCCTTCAACATTTATAAGTTATCAAGCATTACAAGATTTCTTCATACCAATCATTTTGACAATGCTCTATTTACCATTTCTATGGTTTTTTCTGTTATATATAAAATATGAAGAAATTTTTGTACGGCTTCAACTTCATATTAAAGATAAGAAAATCATCACTCTTACAAAATTTTTAGTCATCATCAACTTTCGAACCCAAAAAGATTTGATTGATGAGTGGTTTGATTACATCAAAATTCACAAGATTGAAAATTATATACAGCTTCTTAAGTCTTTTTCTCTCATAAAGCATAGAAATTTAAAAAGAAAAAAATTAATTGATACTCCATTAGGAAATGGTTGGAATATATACAAGGCTGAAAATTATCTACGTAATTTTAAAATTCAAGTTAAGTATAGATATGTTTACGATGAGACTTGGTCTGGAACTAAATCTATTGCTTTGGAGGATGATTTTAACCCTTCCACATTAACTTACTATATTCAAGGCAATGAAGATGCTGTGAAACAATTAAAAATTAAACTATTTCTCTATGACATTAGCCTTATTCCAAAGTACTTAAGTATCTACATTGAAGCTATGGATTGCTTACTGAGAAACTCACTCCAAGGTAATTTAAATCACGACCATATAGATAACATTTATAACTTGGAAAATTTTTCAGACACGTTACACGACAAGCTACTTGAATTTCAATATGAAAAATTCACTCATTCAGTAAAACCCGCTTGTGAGTTATCATTCTGTATAAAGAATCCCACCTAACCTCCCTTTAAAAAAGGGAGGAACTACGCGACTCCACGACCGTAATTAAATTCGCGGAAAGTCCCCCTTTGCAAAAGGTGAGAAACTACGTTTCGCAAGAGGGGGATTCATCAGCCAACTGATCCAAGCAATCCCGATAAACCACCTCCACCACATCATCAATCCGCCCCATCACCTGACCATTATCAAACCGCAAAACTTTCAACCCAAGCTGAGCCAAAGCTTTATCTCGAATCCGATCTGCTTCCAGTCCTTCATCAGTAAAATGCTGACTACCATCACACTCAATCACCAAATTGGCAGCAGGACAGTAAAAATCCACGATGTAATTCAAAATGGGCTTTTGCCGATAAAACTACAAACCTAAAATTTGCTTATTTCGAAGTTTTGACCACAATAGCTTTTCAGCATCAGTCATGTTATTGCGTAAGTCACGTGAGGCTTGTTTTAAGTTTTTATTGTAGGGTTTCATTTTTTTTATTCTCTCTCTTTTGGAATCTCCCCTAACCCTGAGCCATATATGGCGCAAGGACAAAGAGGGGAATTTCACGAATCCAAGACCACCATCAAATTCGCGTGAAGTCCCCCTTTAACAAAGGGGGATTTAGGGGGATTCTTTTCATCAATATATACATCAAAAACCGCCCCTTTTCTAACCGCTCAACCCCAAACCGCCCATTTTTACATTTTTAACTCTACAAAAACCCTCACTTTCTAGGATAATAGCCACATTTAGAACTCTCCCAAATTCACGTGAAGGCTTCCCTCCATGAAAAAACTGATCAACAACCCTGAAAACTTGGTTGTCGAAATGTGCAAAGGCTTTGTCTTGGCACATCCTGAACTGCAATTTACTGAATCTTATAAAATCATTTCACGTAAACAAAAACACAATAACGTGGCACTGATCAGCGGTGGTGGTAGCGGTCACGAACCTGCACATGCTGGCTTTGTCGGCACAGGCATGCTAGATGCTGCCGTATGTGGTGATGTATTCGCTTCTCCGTCACAAATACAAATTTATAAAGCACTGACCCAAGTCGCGACTGATAAAGGCGTGCTCATGATCATCAAAAACTACTCTGGCGATATGATGAATTTCCAGAATGGTGCAGCTTTAGCCACTGATGATGGCATTAAAGTGGACTATGTCAAAGTAGCCGATGACATCGCAGTCAAAGACAGCTTATATACCGTGGGTCGTCGTGGTGTGGCAGGTACAGTATTCGTACATAAAATTGCCGGTGCAGCAGCATCAAAAGGTTTAGAACTGCTTGAAGTGAAAGCTGTTGCACAAAAAGCTGCGGATAATGTGATTAGTCTGGGTTTTGCTTATAGCTCATGTACCGTTCCAGCCAAAGGCACACCAACATTTACTTTAGCTGATGATGAAATGGAATACGGCGTCGGCATCCATGGTGAACCGGGGATTCGTCGTGAAAAAATCTTGCCGTCTAAAGAATTGGCGCAGCGCATTATCGATGACCTGTTCCTAGACCGTCCTGACCTGACTGAAGTTGCTGTTTTGGTCAATGGTTTTGGTTCAACACCAATGCAAGAACTGTATGTGTTTAATAACGATGTATGTGAACATCTGGCACGTAAAGGCATCAAAATTTACCGTACTTTTGTCGGTAACTACATGACCAGTATCGATATGAACGGTGCATCGGTATCTTTACTTGCGGTCGATG
>CANQWW010000004.1 GCA_947627655.1 uncultured Acinetobacter sp.
AATGAGTTGCGGTAACGCAACTAAATTAGGGTGCTGTCGTAGAGATGTTATTTAACATAATATACATTATACGAAATGTCATATTTTAAGTTTTTGATTTAAATGGATTTTATTTGGTAAAATTTTAAAGCTAAAAACTTGCATCTGTGCACCGAACTTGGTTTGTTGCTCTGTAAATTCAATAAATTTTCATTTAAAGCACCTCAAACTCAATCCTACGATTTTTCTTTCTACCTTCAGCCGTTGTATTATCCGCTACAGGTTTGTTAGAACCCAGGCCTTCGGTATTCAATAAATGTGCGGGAATATTTTTTGCTATTAAATATGTTTTGACTGCCTCTGCGCGCTGCTGACTCAATACAAGATTTTTATTGGCATCACCTGAACTATCCGTATGCCCAATGATACGAACTTTTTTGCCTTCCAGCTTATTTAAAGCCATCACCATCTCATCCAGAATCTGTGTACCTGAAGCTGCTAATATCGCACTACCGGATTCAAACTCAATAATCCGATTCTTTAATGCAGCATCAATAATCTGCTGTTCTGCCTGATTGACGGAAAGCTGTGTATCTAAATGATAATTCGCTGGAGTCAACCCCTTGAATTTCAATGTAGTTTCCTGAATTTTCTCAGGTTTTGATACCCTACCTATCAGCTGAATATCTAAGCCGTTTATTGTTAATTTGCCCTGTTTAACTTGTTTCAGGTCTTCATTAATCACATTACTGACGGTATTTGACCAACCTGTTGGTGCGGTGACTTGACGGATCTGGATGCGATCTACCACATTTTCCTGACCATAATTTGCATATAATTTGCTTAATATTTCCTGCTTTGTGTTTTCATTGGGTACAGCACCTTCAATAATGATGGGTTGCGCATAGGCTGAAAAACTTAACAAAAAACATGGTAATACATTGATTTTAAATATATTTTCTAATTTTAAATATTTGATTTTATTGTTCATTTTATGCTTCTATAAATGTCTGTTTAAATAATTTGATGCCTTGAGTCAGGCTCATCTGGCGTTCACTTAAAGATTGTTCCAACGCTGCTAAACCTGCATTATTTTCTAGATATTGGTCGATCCAGGCTGCATTAATCAGTGACACCCAATGCTGACTATCCAGATTTTCGGTAAAAATATCGCTTAAGGCTTGGATATCTGCACCTTTAAAACCAAATAATAAAAGTGGCTGATCTTTGTGTAATATCCCAATCAACAGCTCGGTATGATGATGCTGTAAAAATTGGCTAATGAGACTGACCCAGAATGCAGCGATTTCATAACAATAACTAATATTATGTATTGGTAAAATCAGTAGCTTATTCAAGCGGTTGGTGCCTTTTTGAAGAATTGGTTGCAGCAACAAACCCAATCCAATCAGGCTCTGTGCCAGTTGATAAGCACTCAGATTCATCAATTTGGCAAAGGAATGAATCGTATGGTGTTCATAAAATACTTGTGCCTCTTCATGGCTGGACACCATAATCTGGTTACTCAGCTTGCTCAACTTATCCAGTAAAATATCAGTATCACGAATGGAACGTATTACTCGGTTACGCTGATAAAGCTCGACCAAAGCCGATTTATAACGTAAAGGTGAATACATCATATTTTCAAACGGCTGTTCATGTTCAATCAGATGACTCAACACCATCGGAAACTGCCGACCTGAGCTGTCTTCACTGGCAATTAAATTCGCCACTAAAAACAGCTTCTCCTGTGGATTGGCAATAAAGAAATCCAGAGATGGCAATTGTGTATAGGCCTGCTTAAACTCTACCTTTTGCATGGCACATTCCAAAGCTTCGGTAATCCATTGATCAATCAGTTGAATCAGCTGGTATTGTCCACGTGATTTGAGAAAATCACCACGTGCTGGACATTTACCATAATATAGCGGCGTAGTTTTTAATTCATACATCACTACACCTCACCGCATGATCCCGTTTAAATAGGAAATCCGTCATGGTGCAGCTACTCCTGTATGGGCCAGTGCCTCAGCTGGGGCGGCTTGAATCTGATGCTGCTGTGCAGATACGGGTACACTTTGCGCCGCGACGACACGCACCGATTTATTGGAAACGACCTGATCCACCAGTTGCAGATTGGCATAGTTTGGTTGTCCACTCATCGAATGGGTATGTTGACCACTGACCAGACGAAAGTTTACTTTGACATAAAGTTCCGGATTTTCCGTGCTGTTCCAGAGCATTTCAAAATTATTGCCTTTCTGAGTACGTTGTGCGCGTTCAATTAAACGGTTAATGCCATACTCACCTGGCTCATCAAAAATGGTATGCGTCTTCCCTTCCAGATCTACCACGGTAATACGTGCGCCTGGAATTGTGCCTGGATTTGGCCAAACAAAATTTACCCATTGCTGTACACCATTTTCAAACAGCATACGTTGTCCATCAATATCAAAGGTATAAGCTAAAAGCTGAGGATTTTCTAAAGGATAGAACTGGAAGTTGGACTGATTCGCGGCTGGGGCCGTAGGCTGCCCCTGATTCAGCTCACCAGTTGCTACACCATGACTCGGTGCTACATAGCTCTGGAAATTCGCCATAAAAGCCGGATTCAAACTGATACCGAGGTCCTGCCAAGTTTTGGAGGTTAAGGTATAACCACGACGAATCACCAATGGATCGAGATGTTCTTTCACAAAGCGTGCAATACTGCCACTTTCACCAAAAATCTGGCTAATTTCAGGCGAAGTGGCCTGTAAAGTTGCTTGGCTGCTAAATGGATATTTCTGTGCCAGATTTTGAGTAAATGGCTGATGCGCCTGCATGATCCAGATTTTATTCATTTCATCTTGCGCCGGAATGATCAAACGCTCAAATGATTGAGTCAATGGCGCAACCAGCAATTTCTGTAGCAATTGTTGGTCTGAATCTGTAGTCCCCGCTGCCATTTTCTCGATGACAAACTTGTGAGTAGTATTGAAAATCGAGTCCTGTGCATGAATGGTCTGCTTAAGCAAAGCCATACTTGCCGGACCAATATCGCCTGAACTCTTTAGGTCATTGAACTGACTACGAATTTTGGCCATAGATTGCATATAGCCATCTAGTAAGGATTGATTTTGCAGATCGTCACGCTGACGCACCATCTGGTAAAATACCTGAAATTCATGTGCAATCGGGCCATTCGCCAACTGGCGATTGGCTTGCTGTGACTCCTCCCGATTGAGCACTTTGCGTTTAAACCAGCCAATAAAGCCTTTTTGTGGCACCGCCAGTTCAGCCTGAACCTGCGGGTTATCCCAACTGGTTTCTTTGGCCGCACGCTGGATTAAGCGTCGGATTGGAGAGTTTTCAGGCTCACCCAAAATATCAATCTGCTTGATCTGCTGGTTGAAATCTTCAGCTTTGGCATAATGAACCGCATTCAGAAACTTACGCCATTCCGCAATATATTCCTGTTTATACAGTTCAGTTAGCTGTCGACGAATTTGTTCAGGACTGCCACTAAAGCTTAAGTCATCTGATTGTGTGGTATTTAATACCCAGTCTCGACTATCCGTGGAACGGGTTGCTGCCTGCTCAATCGCCTCCTGTACATAATCTTTCCAGGCCTGGTAACTATAAACACCTGGCAAGGCATAGCTGCCCAACATGACATTCTGATGGGCTTCACCCAGAATCTGTTTTACCGTAATTGCCGGGAAACGTACCGCAGCTCGCATTTTGATTTCGTTATAAACGCGATCACGGGCAGAAACGCCGGTGGTAATCGTTGTTAGGATCTGACGTGTCTGATCAACCAGTACAGCATCAGAATTCAGCTGAGGGAAACTATTATGTCCTGCCAATGTAATGGCATAGCTCAGAATCTGTTCAGCTTTTTGAATCATTTCTCCGCGCGGCATTTCGCCACGGCTTTGCTCCAGCCAGCCTCGCCAGAAACGTGTCACCTGATCACTCAAATGGCTAGAATCCATATACTGGCGATTGCTTAACATCAGATAGGTTTTTAGCGCATTATAAGCATCTTGAGGATTTTGGTCTGAAGGTTCAGATGCAAGCTGGCGCGCTGGTGTCTGATGATTTATGGTCACCTGGCGATGATTTTCTTTTAGGATAGATGCATTGGCTTTAACACGTTGCAGATATTGGCCGATCTGTTGCTGGGTCGGTTGTAGCACGAGTTGTTCAATCCCGTTCAGATATTCGCTTTTCAGAGTTTCGCGAATCTGATTACCCTGATACAAGCCAAAGCTGTATTTGAGTGGCCGATCTCTATCAAACTGATCCAGCTGCTGCAAATGACCCTGTAGAATCAGTAAGGCATCCAGCTGATGACTGAGTGAGCGGTTGGATTGTGCCTGCATCTGTACCACTTTATTTAGGTCAGCCTGAACTTCAGCAATCAGCTGCTGGTTATTACGATAGGACCATAGCCATAAACTCAGCAAGATGGATACGCCAAGAATCGCAACCATAAAAGCCATAAACCGCTGACGTTTCTTTGTCGGGTTAATATGCTGACGGACCAGATGTTTATCTTTTAGAATCACGTTAGAAAATAGCCCTTTCAGGAAGTAACCATGATTCTGGGAAACCGATTGTTTCGGTAATCCGATTGCACTGTCATGACTACGAATCAGATGGAAATCATCCGCGATCTGTTCCGTCATCGGACTTTCAATCACGCCGTCCTGCAAAGCACTGCTAAAGTAAAATCCACGGAAAACGGGCTTAAACTGGTAGGGATTTTCCTGGAATAATGTCGAAATAAAAGTCTTGAGAACCGGTTTCAGGCTTTTAAATTCCAGTGGAAATGTCATGACACTTGGAGAAATATGCTGTGAATGGCGACGGCTCAGATGTGTGGTACTGACACTTTTCAGCCCATCGTACAAAATGTTGTAATGCTTCTCGAAGAGTTCTACTGCCTGCTCGCTAGAATTAGCGGCATACGGTAATGTAGCACCCCACACCTGATCGAATTCCTGCGCATCATAACAGTCAAAGAATTCGGTAAATCCTGCAATCAGGTCCATTTTGGAAAAGACCAGATATACCGGAGCAAAGACTTCCAGACGTTCGGTCAGATCCTGAATACGCGCACGCAGATTTTTGGCCAGATGAATAGATTTTTCCGGACTTTGGCTGACCAGTTCGGCAATACTGACAATAACAATCAAGCCATTCACTGGCGCTTTTGAACGATGCTTCTTGAGAATATTTAAAAAACTGAGCCATTCCGAATGGTCTTCGGCATAGACTGAATAGCGCCCTGCTGTATCCAGCAGCACGCCTTCCGTTGAAAAAAACCAGTCACAGTTACGGGTACCACTTAAACCTGAAGAGACCATTTTCTGGTGATGTTCCTCAAATGGAAAACGCAAGCCAGACTGGTAAATCGCTGAACTTTTTCCGGCCGCCGGGTTCCCAATCACCATATACCAAGGCAATTCATACAGCGCGGCATTGCCTTTACGATCTCCAAGCCTGGACTTACGAATCAGCTGAATCGACTCTTTCATCTGCTGCTGAATCAGCTGTAGTTCGTCCTTATTCTTATGTCTGTGCTGTTCAGCTTCAGTGGTACTGGCAATTGCCTCAGAAAGCTGCTCACCTTTTTGAGCATGGTGATAATGCTGAATCAGTGCATAAATCCCCCAAACCAACAGTATAAGGCTATATACAGTCACCAAAATCCAGAACACGCGGTCGGACACTGTATTTTTCATGGAAATAATCACCACAAAAAATGAGAGTGCCATAATCGCTTTTGGATTGGTGACATACTGCCAGACATATCCCAAGATCGTATAAAATAATGTATTCACTGTAATCTCTTATATTTCTTCGTTTTCTTTTAATTTATTTAAAACTTTTCAAGCTGCGTCTGGTTCCAGTTCCTCAAGCCTATGTGCAGGTGCATAGATAAAAAATAGCTGAGGATGTTGCCCCGAGTATCCAAATGTAATGACATCTTCATTCATGTGTATACACATAAATATTCCAAACAATGCTTTTAGCTCTTCTGCACTGCCTAGATAAGCATGGCAATATAGACCATGATGCATTTCGATCCCTACTGGATCGAGATATTGCCGCATATTTTTGACTGTACTGATCTGAAGCGGATCATCCAGCAACAGCACAAATGATGCTTCCTGCTGCAACTGGTCGGCAAAGCAGCTATGTTTTTTCTGTAAATATTCAGTAATATTTTTGACATGTTTTAGTGTTGTGAAGTGTCTTATTTCGATTAGATTTTCCATGATGAGCTGTGCTGAAGATAGACATAAGCTTGCTGCATATTCTCCCGGCAGATAGCGTTCCGACTGCCAGAACTGTTCTTCCAGCCATTCCTGATCTATGTCGGAGTGCGCTGTAATCACCAGACTGACCTGTTCATTCTGGTGCTGTATATCATTGAGCAGGCTCATCCAGAGTGGATAGGCATTGCTATGCTCCACATAATGGAACTCGACATGAATCTGGCTCTGCACAATTTCATATTGTTGTTCTAACTGTTCAATCAATTCCTGTTGCCCTTCATCTGGCCAGAGATGAATCAATGTCGCCGGCAGTAGAATATGCAAATTGAGTTTATTGAGCCGTGCAACCTGTTCGATTGGATGCTCTGTTTCATTTTCTTCTTTAATCTGTTCATTGATCCAGCCTGGATGCATACGATATTCATAGGCGGTTTCAGCATCATAAAATAGTGCCGATTTGCGCAAATGGGCTGCAATCTGATGGAGACTTTCACTATGTTGTTGCAGTTGTTGCTGAATGAGTGCTTCAATCCGTTGCACCCGCATACTGTGCAAAACTTCATCCTCTTCTGGTTCAGGTAACCAGTCATCCAGGTTTTTAATTCGATAAGATAAAATTGGCAATCCATACTGATTGAGCAATGTTTCATCCAGCTCTGGGCTTTTGAAGGCTTGCATCGCTTCAATAATTTCCTGATTTTCACCAAAACTATGAATGGCTGCAGCCGAATAAACTTTTAGAATCAGTTCTTCGACCGGTTTGTCCTGATTCTTTTCCGATTCATTGTTCTGCTGGAGACGCTTTTCTTCATTTTCCGCTGCTGCTAACTTTTGGGTTTTACCTGCCTGATAAGCTTTCAGCGATTTATAAATCAACCAAGGTGAAAGTAATAACAGGGCTGCACAGATCGGTAGAATAATGAAGAATTGCAGCATATCCGCACCGGTCGGATCGTATTGCACATCACGCCAGTAGTAGATGACCAGACCGCTTATCATCAGGATCAACGCCAGAATGGTAGAAACAATAATCTTGATCATGCTACATTTCCCATCAGGCTATAGCAGGTTTCCTGATTGTCCTCAGTCGCTTGTAGCATTAAGAAAGCCCCCTGTCCTAATCCTGCAGTTTCAGTACCGAGCCGGATTGGATGAATGTCTGCTTTAGTTAAAATCAGCCGGAGATCGATCATCAAAGTTGGACTGCACCAAGTGGAAATCACCTGTTTGAGCTTTTCACTATGTTTTTGTTGGGGTAGAAAATTCAGATAGTCCTGACGATTTAAAGGTCCAATCACAATTTCAACTTTTTCATCAATCTGGGTCAGGAGCTCTCCACAAAAGGTATTCACTCCTAATAAAGCTGGATTTGACCCACCCAAGGACGCTTTTTGTGCATCTTCTAACGTAAACTGTTCGGGTAAATATTCTTTAATCTGGATCTGATGTTTGAATATGCAACCCAGCATCGTTTTGAGTACATAGGCACTATTATTCTGGCCCTGCATTAAACCTGAAAATTCAGCAAAATAATCATCTAGATGCTGCTGATGATGCTGTTCACGTACATAGCCATTCAGCGCATGTAAAATCTCAAGATACTGGTTGTCCTGTTCAATTTCATAACGCACCGGCAAATGATAGTTAATGCAGGCCTCAATATATTTTGCCGTCAATGTATGGTTAAACAGCCCGAGAAAGTGCAGCGTTTCCTCACGTTGCTGACGCGGACTTTGCTTGATGCGATAGGTATAGGTATAAGGCAATACCCCCTGTGTCCCGGTCAAACCAATCATCGGGCTGGTGAGCTGGATTTTCTGATCGGTCCAGGCCAGATACTCAATTTCGGATTTTGGAAAATCCAGTTTCAATGAGCTGCTAAAATTAAAACTTTTGCTCCAGTCCTGTACATGTTTCTGCTCTGGATCATGACGCAACAAACGTGTTGCCTGCACCAGTTCAAATCGGGAGGGCTGCTGATACAGCAAATCAACTACAGAAGCCTTTTTCCACCAACGTTCTGCACGCATTGGTATACCTCCTGTTCTGTTCGCGTATCAATCACAATCATTTCCACATAACTGTTCATTTGTACTTTCAGGTTAAAAATATGATTCAGCAGCTGGGAAAATATATACAGACTCGTGCCTCTGAACGCCTCACGATCAATCTTGACCTGTGCCCGGACCCCCCGGACAAATAGCGGTAAGGGTTTGTGGTCCAGTAATTTTTGACTTAAAGAAAAATCAATCGATTGCATCGCCTCAATTATGAGCTGGTTTTCTTTGGAGCCTGGCAAGTTATACAGTTCCAGTAATTCCTTGAGATGAGTGACGGCATCTCCTTTCATGAAGGACAGATTATTCAGTGAAAGATGCGAAATGATGCGCCACTGTTCTTTCTGGCTTTGCTTAAATAAATAAGGCAAAGATGGCCGCTTTAATAACACTCCTCGTCGTGCCAGCTGACTGTCATTTAAAGTCAGTATATTGTGATCTTTGTTATAGCTTTCATAAGGCAGATCACGGTTACAACACAACAGTTGAGTGCTGATAAAATCAGATGAAATCTGCTGCGGTTTCAGTGCTCTAGACACTAATGAAAATTTCAGATCATTTTTCTGTGTGCCAGCCGTATCTGGCTGTAAATGATAGTAAAATTGTGCACCTTCATGCCGATAATGACTCATGGCAAAGAAAGGTAATACCGGATAGATGACCTGTTCCTGATCACTTTTTTCACGAATCAAGTCCATCTTAGAGATAGCATATACTTGATAATATTCAGGATGATGTACATCTGCAATCAGAGGATATTCCAGCCGCTGATGATTGATTTTTTGCGGTTCTGCCTGTTTCTCAAATAAATTAACCACTGGTGTGGCAAACAGTTTGAAATTGGCTAAATCCAGTTCTGAATAATTGCGAATGGCGGCCTGATCATTCAGGTTCATTTTAAAGTGAATCTGCAACTCAAAATTGGAGCTATCCAACTCTGCCTGATGAAGAAAACCCAGATTCAGGTTCAGGAAGTTAAACTTTTCCGGAAAGCAGAAGTATTCCATTAACAACCGGTATGCCTGATGTGTATGCTGATCGACTGGTAGTACACTCTCCTCTTCGCTGAAACCCATCAACTCAAAAGGCTGCGCAATCTTGATGTCATGGCCATTCACTTGAATTGTAAATTGAGTTTCAGGCTGAAAAATCTGGTCTAAAACCTGTAAAGGAAAGCTGGAAATCGCGTCCAGATAAATCGGCAGCTGGTGCTGTTGTAATAATTTCAGCTGATGATTGAAGATTTCAAAACCCAAAACCAGTGTAGCATTCCGATTCAAATGAATATGAGCCGAAGGATGGGTCTTAAAATTAACCGATTTGAGTGCTATGGGCAGTAAGCTAACATTCCGCACAGTCCGATATTCACATTGCACCCCGCGGACACTTTTCGACTTTAAAGACGTATACTGAGGAATCGAATGTGCATTACTTAGCTGTTTGATTTTATTAATATCTTCAAAGCTAACAATCGAACAGGCTGGAAACGGTTTTAAATACTGTGGAAACATCACCTCGAAAATAGAACGGGTAAAGGTTTCATAGCTGTCATCCAGCTTTTTATCAATCCGTGCCGAGATGAGTGAAAATGCCTGAATCAGACGCTCAATATGCGGATCATCAATCTGCTCCTGATTCAAAGACAGCCGCTGAGCAATTTTGGGATATTTACTGGAAAATTCACGGGACTGCTGGCTAAATTCCTGCAGCTGCTTTTCATAATAAGGTAATAACTCTTCAATCGCGCTCATTCTAATTATAATCTTGTCTAATTATGGTCTTGGCAAAATAAGGTATTGTTGGGTGGTCGGCTTGAGTAAAGCATCAAAAACTACCGGCTCATATAAAGGATGGATATTCAAATAAGCCTGGATGCTCAAGTAAAGACTCCCCATATTGTTTTCATCCAGCAGCATTTCTACCCGGACATGCTTTAGTCTCGGTTCATGCGCTGAAATAGATGCTTCAATAGAACGACAAATTTTGTCGCGATCCATCGGGTTTGCTGTTGATAATCCAACAAAATCCAGAATACCAAACTGCAAGATGGACTGCTTGACCAAAGCATAATCATCAATCATGTGATCCAGCTTGGCCATACGACTATTGAGCAGGTCTTCCAGATCTGCTGCGACTGCTTCTCGCAGTTGCTGAATTGACATGCCCTGTGTAATGGCTTCATCTGGTGGCAGTAGCCGGTCAAATAAGGTGGACCGGAATCCATAAGGATAAAGCTGATCCAGATTCATGTTCCCCATCATCCATTTGGAATAGTGAAAAAGTAGCTAGAGGCTTGTAGCTACAAGCCTCTAAACTCACAAAATTAAGCTGCGTAAGACGCGGTATTATTTGATAATGACCATTTTTTGGTCACGGCACCTTTCTGTGAACCGTTGATATCCTGCTGATTATAAGTCCACTCCACTGCTGCATATTTCAGACCAAATGCTTCTGTTGGCACACCTTCGGCATTCACCGTTGGAGTCACTTGAGAAACCAGTACATGTTTCAGTTTAATCTGCAAATACTTGATGCGCTTATCGCCATTTGCACGGTAGAAATCAATCTGCACTTCATCAAAGGTATAGCCGGCAGAACATGCTTCCCAAAGTTTCGGACTGGTTGCATCCAGATCTTTGACAAAGATCATGTCTGAATGCTCGACACGTTCAGCAGTATGTCCACCCACGCTGGAAGACGTCGCGGATTTTGGTTGGCGAATATTATGTGACCATGAATTGACTTCTAGCCAGCTCTTATGTTCAGAGTCACGTGATTCGCCATCTACTTTATATTTGCCGCGAAATTGGACGTATATATCTTTCATTTTTATTTTCATCCTGTTTTATAATAAATAATTAAAAATGCAACCGACCTAGTGAGTCGATTGCGGCAATTCAGTGACAAGTCTCAGGGATACTGACAGCTCATCAAGCTGAAAATGTGGTCGCAAGAAGACCACTGATTTGTAGTGTCCAGGTTCAGCTGGATTTTCTACAACCTTAATTGACGCTTCACGCAATGGATACTGAGCTTTGGCTTCCTGAGAAGCGCCGTCATCCAGCAATACGTACTGTGATAACCAGTCATTTAAGAAGGCTTCGACATTGCCTGCTGAAGCAAAACTGCCGACTTTGTCACGCATCATGGCTTTTAAATAATGTGCGATACGTGAAACGGCCATAATGTACTGAATCTGACTGGATAGCGCTGAATTTGCATTCGCCGCGTCATTGTCATATTTTTTCGGCTTCTGGGTAGACTGTGCACCAAAGAACGCGGCGTAATCGGTGTTTTTACAATGCACCAGTGGAATAAAGCCCAGATCACTCAGTTCTTTTTCACGTCGATCAGTAATGGCTATTTCGGTTGGACATTTGAAGACCACATCACCATCATTGGTTTTAAAGGTATGTACTGGAAGCCCTTCAACTAGACCACCTCCTTCTACACCCCGGATGGCTGCACACCAGCCATGCAGATCAAAGGCATTGGTGAGACGGGTAGCAAAAGCATACGCTGCATTCATCCACAGATATTCATTATGGTCCTCACCAGATACTTCTTCGACATAGTTAAAGCCTTCTGTCGCGGTACCTTCTTTCGGATGATATGGCAAACGACCCAATACACGTGGCATGGTCAACGCAACATAACGTGCATCATCACTTTCACGGAATGAACGCCACTGCACATATTCAGCGGTTTCAAAAATTTTGGATACATCGCGTGGACGATCAATATCAGTAAATGATTCCAGGCCAAGTATGTTTGGGCTGGCTGCGGAGATAAATGGTGCATGTGCCGCTGCCGCTACATGTGAAATCTGTTCCAATAGATACATGTCTGCAGGTGTGCGATCGAACTCAAAATCACCAATCAGGGTTGCATAAGGTGCACCACCAAAGGAACCATATTCTTCCTCGTAGATTTTTTTGAATAAAGTGCTTTGATCGAAATCAGTCGCGCTCTGGAAATCCTTGCTCAATTCCTTTTTGGTGGTATTCAACATCCGGATTTTGATTAAAGAATGCGATGGCGTTTCCTGACAGAAATAGTACAGGCCGCGCCAGGTCGATTCTATCTTCTGAAATGCTTCATGATGCATAATCTTGCTGAGCTGGGTTGAAATCAGGGCATCGATTTCAGCAATACGTTTGTCCAGTGCAAGTGTCATATTATCGGATACGGTGATCGTCCCAGCCATGACTTCTCGCGCCAGTTCACCAATCAGACTTTTGGCACGATCATGTTCTTCATTGGTACGGGCAATACGGCTACGCTCGACAATGGAATCCAGTAAAGAATACTCTGCGACATTTATATTTTCAGCAGTTGCAGCAGTTAAGTTATTCATTTTCTGCCTCCACGCTCATCTTACGAATCTGATCGGTATTTTTTAATACGTCATCGAGCAAATCTTCGAGACGTTCATTATTGGAAATCTTGTTACGCAAATCGGTTAAACGTTCACGTGCTTCGACCAGTCGGCGTAACGGCTCAACCTGCTGTACCACCTGCTCTGGCTTAAAGTCATCCATCGCATTAAAGTTCAGTTCTACAGACATCTTGCCACCCGCTTCAGTCAGGGTGTTATCCACCTGAAAACTAGCCCGTGGCGCAAGAGATTGCATAACTTCATCAATATTCTCCAGGTCAACATTGATAAACTTTTTGTCTTTGAGTTTGATTTTCTCTAGTTCGGAAGCCGCAGAAAAATCCCCCAATACCCCAACCACAAATGGCAATTCCTTGACTTCACGTGCATCACCGACTTCCACATCGTAAGTCAGCTGCACACGTGGGGGGCGAATCCGCTGCAATTTTTTCTGTACACTTTCACGTTTGGCCATAATACTGATTCCTGTTATTTTTTATTAATTATTTCGAAGTGTGCCAAATGGATTGGAGCTAGACTGAACATTACGGCTGACCACTGGCCCCGTGTTTTTGGCTGTGACCGTGCTTGTCACTGTTGCTTTGGCCTTAGCCGATGCCGGTGTACTCGTCCGGGTCTTGACTGAGCTGGTTTTTTTATTCGCCGCTGCAACAGTCTGTTTCTTTGTGGCTGAGTTATTCTCTGCACGCACTGGAGCCACTGTCACGGGCTGAGCAAGGCGCACATTGTCATTAAAAACCTGGGTAATTGCATAGGTTTCTTCAGTCAGTGGGCGGATTTCTGTGGTGCGCATATAATTCACTGCATTATTGGAAATCGCCACACCAGCAAGGAAACTAATATCGGTGAGCTGACGGGTGGTATAATTTTCACGACGCAACTGATCTACGGCCTGAAGCGCCTTTAAATGCAGACCACGGTCCAGATAAAGCTGAGCAAGATTAGCCTTGATACCATACTGTAAATTGAGATCTTTCTGGGCTGATTTGGCACAAAGCTGCTCATATTGTTGCAGGATTTCCAGATCGGTATCTCCGTCAGCCAAAGGATAGGCTTTTAGGCATGATTTTTTCAGGCTTGCCGCATGTGTCTGCATAACACTCATCGTGCAGACAGCCATCATCAACACAAGTATCAAACGTATATTATTTTTCAAAATAAGCCTCAATTTTTATTTTTAGTGGTCTACTTTTATAATCAATATGATGTTTCTATATTTATATTTTGAAAATCATCTTGCGGATTTAACAAAAAATGTTCACACTAAGTCAACAACAAAAATGAAATTTTATTAAATATTCTTTAACAATCTTTAAAAAATGTTGAAGACAACGATAATTTGGATCATTTTTTCTACGAAAAAAATATGTAACAATAGTATAAAAATGATCAGAAGAACTAATGAAATTGCAGTCATGCAAAAGATAAAAAAACAGCACAGTAATATTTTCAATTTTTCAAAATATTGTGCCTTGTAAAAATAAGTAATGAGAAACACATGAATAATCTAAAAATTTTAATTACTAAATTATCTGATCACGCACGTTTATGTCTTGAGAAGTCTGCCAATACCTGCATCAACCAGCAAAATTATGAGATCGAAATTGAACATCTGTTTGTAGAATTGTTGTCGTATCCCGAGCGAAATGATGTGCAGTTATTGCTAAAAAAATATCAGCTGTCCAAAGATGCCCTGCTACAAGACCTGCAGGAAAGTATACTACAGCTTAACAAAGGCAATTCCCGAACCCCAATTTTTGCCAACTCGATTATTCGTTTACTGGAGCAAGCCTGGTTGCTGGCCTCTGCTGATCAAGAACCGGTAATTCGTAGCGCTCATCTTCTGATTGCTCTGCTGACCGCTTCTGATTTGTATCAGATTGCAATGCGTTCATCTGCCATTTTTGAGCTGCTTCCGATTGACACCATGAAGCATAAATTCCTGAATGTATGTCAGGATAGTATTGAAAATGTATCTGCCCAAACGGGTGCTGCTCAGCCAGTAACGCCTCAACACGCTGAAACGGCTGCAAAACAAACGCCAGCATTAGCACAATACACCATTAACCTGACGCAAAAAGCGCTTGATGGCAACATTGACCCGGTGATTGGACGTGAATTTGAAATTCGTCTCATGCTAGATATTTTGATGCGCCGTCGTCAGAACAATCCGATTCTGACCGGAGAACCCGGTGTCGGTAAAACAGCTCTGGTTGAAGGTTTGGCGTTAAAAATTGCGCAACAACAGGTACCTGACGCGCTAAAAAATGTGCAATTACATATACTGGACATGGGGCTGTTGCAGGCAGGTGCCAGTGTGAAAGGTGAGTTTGAAAATCGCCTCAAGCACGTGATTCAGGAAGTACAACGTTCCACTTATCCAATCATCCTGTTTATTGATGAAGCGCATACCCTAATTGGCGCCGGTGGCCAGGCGGGCCAGAATGATGCAGCAAATTTACTCAAGCCAGCACTGGCCCGTGGTGAGCTACGGACCATTGCAGCAACGACTTGGGCAGAATATAAACAGTATTTTGAAAAAGATGCCGCCTTGAGCCGCCGTTTTCAGGTGGTGAAAGTTGAAGAGCCGACAGAAGCTGTGGCAATTGATATGTTACGTGGCATGATTCCTGTTATGACTCAGCATTTCAATTTGCA
Organism: uncultured Acinetobacter sp.; assembly: GCA_947627655.1. Lineage (GTDB taxonomy): Bacteria > Pseudomonadota > Gammaproteobacteria > Pseudomonadales > Moraxellaceae > Acinetobacter. The sequence continues at coordinate 15,363 of CANQWW010000004.1, forward strand.
GATTGATGATGAAGCCATTGTGGCTGCCGTACATAGTTCACACCGTTATATCAGTGGACGCCAGTTACCAGACAAAGCGATTAGTGTACTCGATACTGCAGCGGCCCGTGTGGCACTGACCCAGAATGCCCAACCGGCTCAACTGGATCATTTGCAGGCCCAATTACATAATCTGGAATTGGAGCATCAGTTACTGACTCAGGAAAACCAGAATCTGCCTATTCACCATGAAAGATTGAATGATCTTTCAGCCAAAATCTCCAATCTGAAAAAGCATATTCAACATCTGGAAAAGCAGTGGCAACGTGAACTGCAGATTGTGCAGAAAATCCGGGAAATTCAGACTCAAGCGCCAGACGAGACGACCACCGAAAGAATCTTAGCTTTACGTGCCGAACAGGTCGAAGTACAAGACAAAAATCCACTCGTTTTTGAACGTGTCAATGCCACTATTATTCATGAAATCATTTCTGACTGGACGGGTATTCCGGTTGGTAAAATGGTGAATGATGAAATTAAACAGGTATTGCAGCTTGAAGACCGACTGGCACAACGTGTGATGGGTCAGGATTATGCCCTGCAACAGCTAGCGCAAGGCATTAAAACCTCAAAGGCTAGACTGGAAGATCCAAATAAACCCCAAGGTGTATTCCTGCTGATTGGCCCAAGTGGTGTAGGTAAAACTGAAACTGCCCTTGCCTTGGCGAATGAACTCTATGGCGGTGAATCACATCTGATCACCATCAACATGTCTGAATATCAGGAAGCGCATACGGTTTCTGCCCTTAAAGGCGCGCCTCCCGGTTATGTCGGTTATGGTCAAGGCGGTGTATTGACTGAGGCCGTTCGCCGTAATCCATATAGCGTGGTGCTGCTAGATGAAATCGAAAAAGCACATAACGATGTGCAGGAACTTTTTTATCAGGTTTTTGATAAAGGCATGCTGGAAGATGGTGAAGGTCGTCTGATTGACTTTAAAAATACCACGATCCTGCTGACCTCAAATGTCGGCTCCTCTGCCATCATGCAGGCTTGCCTGAATCAGGCAGCTGAAAAGTGGCCACAACCGGATGAACTGATCGAACAACTCAAGCCAAGTTTATATAAACAGTTTAAACCCGCATTCTTGGGGCGTATGCAGCTTGTGCCGTATTTCCCTCTGCATGATGATCTGCTGATCAGAATTATTGAACACAAACTTGGAAAAATCATGCAGCGGGTGCAAGCGCAATATAAAACTGAAGTCACTTATAGTACTGACCTGTTAGAACTGATTTTAAGCCGCTGTACCGAAGTCGATAGTGGTGCACGTAATGTCGATCATATTTTAAATGCCAGCGTGTTGCCTGCTTTGGCAACCAAGATGTTGATCGCGCTTAGTGAAGAAAAAATCCCTGAAAAAATTATTATTGATGTCCAAAATAATGAAATTATTTATTTGGTAGATCCACCGCAGCCTAAAGCCAAAACCAAAGGCAGTCGGAATAAGAAAGCCGATGCAGCATAAAATGAAAAACGATGAAAGATAAAAAGAAAATAAATAAGTTTCAGGTGAAAAATGACTTTAAATATTGAACAACTGTTAGCACCGATTTCCGATCAACAATCCTGCGGTGAAGATTGTTCTTTTTCCAATGACTTTCATGCCATTAAAAAGGCCAAAACTCAGGATGATCCTCTGCTTGATCAAGGCGACTGGATTTCGGAGCCACGTCAGGCAGATTGGCAATTTGTGCTCAACAAATCAATTGAACTGTTAAGCAATAAAACTAAGGATTTACGTCTATACACATGGTTAACAGAAGCTTGGGCAAGAACCCACGGTTTTGCAGGGATCGCACATGGCTTGGAACTAAGTCATCGCAGCATTCAGCAATATTGGCAAAACTTGCACCCTTTAGTTGAGGATGATGATCTGGACCAGCGTCTGGGGTTATTGCAAGGTTTGATCAGCCAGATTCCAGCCTTAATGAAACAGGTTCCACTGGTCAGTCAGGCACCCTTTTATCATTTAGGCAATTATGAATCTTTGTTGCATCAGCAAAATATGCGTCTGCGTCAGAATCAGCAGGATGAAGATGATGAGGCTTCTACTGGCAATGCTGAAATGCAGCATTTTGAACAATTGTTACAGGCAACCTCCCGAGCTGTACAAATACAAAGCTATCAGCACGTTTTAGAGATTCATCAACACTGGCAGCAGCTTAAAACGACTCTGGATGCATTACTCGGTCTGGATGCACCGAGTTTTTCCGCGATTGATGAACAGTTGGAATCGATTATCTCTCAGATTAGTCGCTTGTATAAAATAGAACAAGAAGCCAATCAACAGGTTGAAAGTTTTACAAAATCGGGAGCAGCAATTCAGCCAGTATATGCGGATACTCCTGCTGCGTTGGCTCAAAATCAATTCAGACTGGAGCCACAAAATCATCTGGCTAACCGGGAACAGGCACTGAAAGTATTAAATGAAATTGCTGATTATTTCCAGACTCATGAACCACATAGCCCAGTCAGTTATATGCTGCAAAAAACCATTCGCTGGAGTCAGATGCCGCTACACGAATGGCTGGCTCAAGTGATTAAAAATGAAAATCCATTGCAGCAGGTCCAAGAGTTACTGGGTGTACACGATCTGAATAATTCTAATAATGAGTGGTAAGTCTGAATGTTTAAAGCAGAAAAAGTTCTTTGGGGTGAAGGTTTATTTTTAAGACCTCAGCATTTTCAGTTACAGGATGCCTATCATGAACAACGTCTGAATCATATGATGCAGGCCGCGTTCCCTTTTTCTTATGGGATTCAGTCGCTTGAATTTGATGAAACCCAGTTGAGCATGAATATTCTGGCCCTGAGCCGAATTGAAATGGTTTGGCAAGATGGAGAAATTTATCGTGCACCTGCACAGGATTTATTACCTGAACCCGTGCAATTAGATACGCTTCATCTGCGTACAGAAATGTCGATCTATCTGGCTTTACCTATGGTTCAGGCCAGTAAGCAGAACCTGAATCAAGAAGCCAGCGCACAATCTAGCCGCTATCACTCGCATTTAAGCTCAACCCATGATCTATTTACCAATGCGGCCACGGCTGAGATTACCTTGTTACGCCGTCGTGCAGAATTTAAGGTATTTGAGGTAGATCAGGAACCAGAACATGCACTTGATGGATATTTTTATCTGCCAATTGGTAAAATAAAACGCCAAACGTCGGGTAGTTTTGAGCTGGACCATAAGTTTATTGCACCGCTTTTACATATCAAGTCATCCGACAACCTGCTGAATAATTTAAAACGCACCTTAAATATTATCCGGGCCAAGATTAAAACTATTCAAAACAACAACCGGGAAAATGAACAGAAACTGATTGAGTTTCGTTCTGGAGATATCGTGTCTTTTTGGCTGGTGAATGTCTTGAATACAGCATATGCGACTTTGAATCATATTCTGCAATATCCCCGTATTCATCCGGAACGACTATATTCAGAATACTTACGACTGACGGGCGCCTTACTGACCTTCTCTACCGCCTATGAGGTCGATCATTTACCGCAATATCAGCACCATCATTTACAGGAAAGTTTTGGTCAATTGGATGTGATTTTACGTGAATTGCTCGATACGATTATTTCCAATCGCTATATCAGTATTGCCCTAAAAGAGACCCGGCCTTCTTACTGGGTAGGTAGTCTGGAAACTGACAAGATTTCCCGAGACACGCGGCTGTATCTCGCGGTATCAAGCAGTGTCATGCCGGCACATGACCTGATTGCCTATGTCCCAATCCGCTTTAAGGTGGGAAGTACCATTGATGTGGAGCAACGAGTGATTGCAGCGCTGCCTGCTGTCCCAGTCCAGCACCTCATTCAGGTTCCGACTGCAATTCCAGTACGTTCAGGCGTGAGCTATTTTGAAATTGAACCGCATAATGACTTATATCAGCGCATGATCGAGTCGGAGACGATCTGTGTCTATATCCCGAGTGGATTTCAGGATATTTCAATTGAATTGATTGCTGTGGTGAATGGATAAAAAAGAATGAATAGTATAAACAATGCACCCTCGCTATTTGATGATGGACAAATTGGCACAGGTTTTACGGCCAGTTCAAATACCGATACTCATAAAATTGCAGCAACGACCAGCCTGGTTGATCTTCTGCACGATGGATTTTATGTCGTGTTTCTGATTCGTAATCAGTATGTGCCATCTCATCCAGAATCCTTCCGCCAGGAAGTCCTGGACATGCTATCGCGGTTTGAAAATCAGGCGAGAAAATTACAGTTTTCTGCTGAAGATATGAATGATGCAAAATATGCCTATTGTGCATTATTAGACGAAACCATTGTAACCCAGCAAGATGTACGATTTTTTGACCTGCAAAACTTCTGGATGATGAGCCCACTACAATTAAGTTTATTTGGTTCACAGCTGGCAGGTTATCGCTTTTTTGAACATCTAGAAGAAATCCGAAATAAGGACAAAGAACGTCTCGCCGTCCTTGAAGTTTATCACTACTGCCTATTATTAGGTTTTCATGGTAAATACCGGATTGAATCGATGAGTCAACTGAACAGCCTGATTAGTCGTGTCGGGGAGCAAATTGATTATCTCAAAGGGAAAAAAGCCTTTTCACCTTTTGCGGCAATTCCAGATCAGATCAGACATATGATTCACCGTGAATTGCCATTTTTTTGGATTTTAATTTTCTGGCTGTTATTCGCATTGGCCAGTTTTTTTGGTCTGCACTATATATTGTCCAAAGACCGGAATACAGCATTTTCCCAGTATCAGAATGTGATTAGTGTTCCTGTAGAACAGGCCTATATCACGATTCATTTACCCTAAATATTACATTTGCCATGAGCTACGAAAACAATAAATACATTAGCATCTTGCAATCAGTTAAACCTGATACCCACTCTGCGCAGTTTTATCTGCTGAGTGGATTTATACTTGGGGTGCTTTCTGTCGTTTTAATCTTACTCGGGTATTCCTATTACCAGCATCATAAAGGACAACCTACTGTACACGTATTAGAAAAAAGCCATCACATTGAAGGACTCAGTGCAAATGAACCAGCTATGCATTTAGCTGGTACGCCGTCGGATCAAGAAAATAGAAATAATCCGGAAGATGGCTTTGATCAAAATATTGAAAACATGTTTAAAGTGACCAAACCGGCGAAGATACTTGAATCCGAGAAGCGCACTTCACCTTTTGATTTAACATTTGATACTCAAAAAAATCAGGCTCCGGTCCCATTACATGACTCTAGCAAACTGGTTAAATCTAAAAATCAGATAATCTCTTCATCCGCTGAGGTATCCAGCCAAACTCAAAAAAACGAAAAAAAATCTGTAAATATAAACATAGTCAATCAACCCATAGCACCTATAGCACAACCGGTAGAGCCTAAACCAGTAAATACATCATCTGAACAGCTTCTACCAGAGCCTCCGCAAGAAAGTCTTGGAACAGTGCAGACATAAAAAATGATTTATCTCATTTTATCTAGTTTTGTGCTATTGAGCATCAGCATGGTGCTACTGGTTTCTTATGAGTTAAGAAGCCGAATAATTAGTTTGCTTACGCAAATTTTGCCTTATAGCAAAAATCGAATGCTGATGGCTAAACAATTGGCTGGGGAATTTAATCAGGCCGCTTCAGCAGAAAAAATCCAGTCACATTGGCATATTCAACAATGGTGGATTCTTATTGCCGCTTTGGTACTATTTATGAGTATCATGATTTTTACTTTCACCCGCCCCATTACTGCCAGTAGTTTTGAAGCCGATTATTTACGTGAAGTTGATCCGCAGATTTATACCTTACTGGATGGCCAAGTGTTAGCGCCACCGCCAGAAGTGAATGAAGATTTAATTAAAGCTGCCATGCGGGATGAAGCAATTCACTATGCCAATGTTATTTCTGCACAAGCAGTAAATCCCTTACCTGCTGAAAAACTATATTTTCCTGACAGCCACAGTCATAGCGATATCAGTAGCGCAGACCGCAAATGGGATAAGATTAATCCGCGCTATAAACAGCGTTTGCTGATGGTATTCAAGATTATGCGTGAACAGCATGGTTATGAGCTGGTGCTGTTAGAAGGCTATCGCAGTCCAGAACGTCAAAATTCACTTTCTGCTAATCCCAATACCACGCGAGCCAAAGGCTATCAAAGTTATCATCAGTTTGGTCTTGCTGCAGATGTTGCTTTTAAACGTAACGGTAAAATCGTGATTAGCGAACGTGATCCATGGGCAATGCGCGGTTATGAACTCTATGGCCAGGTCGCAGAATCAGTAGGACTGACTTGGGGCGGTCGCTGGAAATCCATTAAAGATTATGGACATACAGAATATCGTATGCCAGGTCTGAAAAAAACTGCTGAAGTGGCAAATCAATTGATTCATGAAGCTCAGTTACAGGCCGCTGCATACTGACCTTTGTGGCCACCAGATTTTACTATTGGGCATCAAGAAAGGCTTGCATCTGTTCCAGCACTTGGGCTGGTTGTTCACCATGCAACCAATGCCCTGAATTTTCAATTTGTTCAATTTTTGCATGCGGAAATTGATGTTCAATAGCAGCAAAGTGCTCTGGTTTTGAAATATAGAAAGAATTGCTGCCTTTTAAGAAAAGCGTTGGTGTAGCCACGGGTGCAATATCATTCCAATACAGGATATCTGGATAATGTTTATATAAGGCCTGAACATTGAACAGCCACTGCCCTTTATTAAAGGATTTTAGTAAAAATTGAATCACCATTTCTTCATTTAAATATTCACGCATAATTTTGGCAGCTTCTGCGCGCGAGCTAATATTTGCCTGCTCTACAGCAAATAGTGCTTCAAAAATTTCTGCATGATGATTTTCGTGATATTGAATTGGCGTTATATCCAGAACTACAAGTTGTTCTACCCGATCACGTGCCATATCTGCCAATTGCATAGCAACTTTACCCCCCATAGAATGCCCCACCACAACAAATTTTGTGATGTTTAGACGGTCTAATGTCTCAAGTACATCTTGTGGCATCGAATCATAATCATGTTTATCCGCATGTTCAGATAAGCCATGATTGCGCAGATCTATTTGAATAACTGTTCGATGATTTGCAAAATGTCGGGTCAGCATACCTAAATTGCTCAAGCTGCCGAATAATCCATGAATAAAAATCATCGGGGTTAAGGTCGAATTATCGTGAGGCGTAATTTGATAGTTGAGGATCATTTTTGAGAATTCCGTGATTTCTTTGTTTAGTTGATGATATTGGAATTTTATTGGGAATTAATCAATTGCCAATTTTTAAAATTATAATTTTGCTTAGGCTATTTTATTAGGATATATCTATTTGCTTAGGCTATTTGTCAAGAGTATTTACAGTCAGGTGCTATCAAGTCACTAAACTCATGAAAAAATGAGGAATAAATTTAAGAAGATAAATAAATGGATTAGCTGTCTTTTTATACAATTATATTTATGAAATAGAAATACTTAGGCCACTGTTGTCCCACAATTTTAACTAGGTTCGTATAAATCAATAAAAAAACGAAATATTAACTTAACTATATGGAATTTATTCATCTTTATAGTTAATCATTATACAGCCTCATCTTTTCTTTAAAAGTTTGAATGGGCTTGTGCAGGCAAAATCCTACTTTGGAAAGCCCCAGCAGTGCAAGGATGGGTAATGCGTGGCATCCCTGCCACATGTATGGTAGCTTCAACTGAATCACTTTAACTAGGGAGTGATACTTAGGCTATTTTGATTAAGTGAAGTATGAAATTCCTTCTACATTTAAATCTTTAGTTATTTTAATCAGTGATAGATTTTTTATTACTATATTCCCGGTAAAATTTCTACAAATCGCTTTTTTTATTTAGTTTTGATTCATATTTCAAAGTGAAAAATATCAGAGATTAAATGATATCTAGGGCTTTGTTTTTTCTGACTCAGCAAATTCCTCTGCCCTACTCTGACAAAATGTACTTATGGACATACCGGAACTATGCATACTCTGATTTTGACGTTCCAGATAATTCTGTGCAATCGTCATCATCATCGCTGCCATATTTAATTGGTTATTGTCCCGGGAAGCTTGCAAAATATTCTGATAGGCTTGAATACGGTTACAAAGTGCTTGACGTTCGTTGCTAAGACTAGGCTTGGTCTGCTCTATATGTGGTTCATCCAGAATAACTTTAGTCTCATTTACTCTAGCTGTTTGCTCAGTAATATACTGATCATATTGCTCTTGAGTCATAGTCTGAGCGACGGCGTAATTCATCACGAGTACACCGTTGACTGCAAGCAAAATAGCAAAAGCTAGCCTCATTCCTGCCCTTCTTTCCAGACATCTTCATAATCATCTGCATCGATCATAAAGCGAAAGCCTTGCTCCAGTGCCAGATAAGGAAGAACTTCCGGAGCAATATCCTGCAACTCACGTACAGGTAGGATTTCAAAGTCAGCATCGCTGGATACGTCTTCACCACCATAGATATACCAACTGACTTTGGTCGCTGTATCCGCTGCTTTACGAATACCCACAATCGGGTCCTGATTCAGGGTGTGCACGGCCACTGCAATAACATCATCCCCACTCACCTCTACATATGCAGAGCCTACTTCTTCGCATAACAATTTCTGTTCGGCTATCAGCTCTTGAAGGGGTGAAAGTTTTTGGGTGTTCTTTGACATGGTGCCATTTCTCTTCGATTTTATGCGCCCTAAGTGTAGCTTAATTTTTATAAATCTGAATGGGCTTTTATCATTTGTTGCATGACATCTGTCTATAAGAATCTAGACAGATGTCGGTTTTTCAAATGAATAGATTATTTGAATACTTTGAAACGCTCTTCATCCGCAATAAAGTCTTTGCCATTGGCTTCACCTTCAATTGAGCCAAATACCAGTTGAGCACGCAGTTTCCAGTTGGCCGGAACATCCCATTCTGCATGAACCTGTTCATCAACAATTGGATTGTAATGCTGTAAAGATGCACCTAAGCCTTCTGTATGCAGCGCTGTCCAGGTTGCAAACTGTGCGATTGCTGTAGAATGCTCTGCCCAGACCGGAAAGTTTTCTGCATAGGATGGGAATTGTTCTTGTAGGCCTTTTACCACATTTTGATCTTCAAAAAATAAGATGGTCCCGAAGCCTGCTGCAAAGCTTGCCATTTTCGCAGCTGTCTTTGCGGCACCTACTTCATCTTTGGCATAGCTTTTTAGTTTATCTGCCACAAAACCCCAAAATTTTTCATGTTGTCCATTGAATAGAATCACTGCGCGAGAGGATTGTGAGTTAAATGAGGATGGACTTTGTTTAATGGCATGTTGAATCAAATCAGTTAAAAACTCAGGCGATTGTGTGACATTCTTGCCAATCGCGTAGATTGTACGGCGTTTTGTAATTAAATCTAAAAAATGATTCGACATTATTAAAAATCCTTGGATATATCTTCGAGAAAATTTGAACCTTCATGTAATTTTATTAAGTTTTTCTTACTAAATTAAAAAACTGGACATAGATCACGAAAGGCCTGTATACCTTAAGAAAAAATAGCTTGAATTGCTATGTTATTTTATTGATAACCACATATTTTGTATGAATAAACCAGTTTTATCCCTTGTTTCATTTCAATGCAGCTGTATTTTTCTGGCTAATTCAAGACTATTATTTTTTGCTTAGGCTATTTTCTAATGGTTAAAAATAATCCCCCATTGTGGAGGATCATATTAAAGCTTAGATATTGTGTTATTGAGTTAGAACTTAGCATTCAGCACAGTGTTAGAAACTTTGTTTTTCCACAAATCACGTAGAACTGGCAGATAGAACTTCTCACCAACTTCTACCAATTCTGCATCAATCAACCCGTGGATATCATGCATAAATAAATAGTCCAGCTCTACAGTCGATAGCTTCAGGTGCTTTTTCTGATATTCCTTACGCTTCTGCTGTGCTTGTTTCACCAGTTGATCTGCAAAGGCTTTGTCTTTGAACTGGGTAAGTGCATTTAAACGTAATTCAATGATCCCCCAGCCTGCCAAGAACATCTGGAAAGTTTCGAAGTCAGAGGTGGTAGATTCCCATGACATTTCTTCCAAATTTTCATTTTCGGGCAATACAGGTAACAGCAACTCCATTACACTTGGAAAAATCCTCTTAAAGTTCAGAATAAATTTAACAGGATGCTCACCTGGATAGTCCTTGAATTGCACTTTTTTCTGAACATCTGTTAAATAAATATCGAGCATTGAAATTTTCCGTAGATAAAATATTGAATTACAATAATAAAAATTTTGCCTTGCAAAAATATTGCAAAACAGCATTTAAAAAAGTTGAATATCCTTATAATTATGACATTTTAATCAATGCCAAGCACGTTTTAAAAAATCCAGTTGTATTTAAATGCGACATATAAAAGTGAATACAGCGCCGAGTGCCTGCTGGATTGTACTTAAAGTAGTGTTAAACTCCTTTGTCTTCGTAATTGCATCATTAGCAATTGACCCATGTAGAAGATCATTTCTGGTTGAGATATTGTTACTTTCTCTAAAATAACAATTCATTTATTTAATTTAGAGTTCCTAGGAAGAGAATACCGTTATCTCGACCTTGATTTTCAGCTACGGCATAAAGTGATTTACTTTGAGCGTTATAATAAGCTCCCCCTAAATACAATGATAGATATAAGAATCGTGAACAACGTTAATGACTAGACTTTCAATGCACCCTGCAATAACTTCATCAATTTCCCAGGCAATCTATTCATGGTGCCAAAGGTAGAAAAAAGTTGCCAGCCCCCTCACGGCCACCGAACAGGACCACTGGCAGTTTCAATCAACATTCGGTGTGCAATTAAGTGAAGGTTACAATACCAATGCTTAGTACTTTTAAAATAAAAGGATTTCTTTCAATCACCCGAACACTTCTAAATATTTTTCACTGGCCTTAATTAATGACCTTATACATGATTTCTGTAAAGAAGAATTTAAATAATCTTCTTAAAGGGGTACACAATAAAAATTATAATAATTTGTGTTATTAGGTAAGGTAAAAACTCGAGTTTGATATGGTGCAAATTCCCATGTACCTATCACATTAGAGAATTTGTATCCCCAGTAACTAACACCTGTTTCCATTAGATTGCAACGCACGAATAAACCTGTCCGATTCACACCATGTGCTGTAGAGGCACTACCGTGGTTTGCTACCGGTTTCAGGTCCACATAAGCATGAGCAACATTTGCTCCAAAACCCAAAACAGCAGATAAAAATAAACGCTTCATAAACCCACCCTAACTTAAGACAACCTTCAAATTAGGCGACAATTCTACTAAATAATGTGATTAAAACAATAGTTATTCAAAAAAATGTGAAGTTTTTCTAAAATAAAATCCCCCCCTTAAGCTGTCACTCCATGAAAGCCCAATAAGCAAAAAATGGTGCTTTATTTCAGATAACAAAAAAGCCTAACCTCTGGTGAACTTATAACATTGGCACGGCGCGCAGGATCTGAACCTGCTCCTGAATGCTGGGCTTCTCGCGAATGTCAAAAATAAAAAGCCCTCACTTAGAGGGCTTTTTATTTCTAAAGATAAATCAGTTATTTCGCATTCGGAGACACCATGTTTTCAGGTCGCACCACTTCATCAAACTGTTCTGCGGTTACTAAACCAAGTTCAACTGCGACCTGTTTCAAGGTTTTACCTTCTTTATAAGCAGTTTTGGCAACTTTAGCTGCATTCTCATACCCAATCACCGGGTTCAGTGCAGTCACCAGCATTAATGAATCATGCAGGAAGTGCTCAATCTTGTCACGGTTCGGCTCAATACCGACGGCGCAATTATCATTAAAGCTATTACATGCATCCCCAAGTAACTGGATGGATTGCAACAGATTAAAGGCTATCACGGGCATAAATACGTTCAGCTCAAAATTACCAGAGGCACCTGCCACATTAATCGTGGTGTCATTACCCAAAACTTGCACCACCACCATGGTCATCGCTTCACTCTGAGTAGGATTGACCTTACCCGGCATGATACTTGAACCTGGCTCATTTTCAGGAATACGCAGCTCACCAAAACCACAACGTGGGCCACTGGCTAACCAGCGAATATCATTAGCAATCTTGTTTAGGCTAACCGCTAAGGTTTTTAAAGCACCTGAAGCAAACACTGCCGCATCTCGTCCAGCCAAAGCTTCAAACTTATTGGGTGCGGTCACAAATGGCAAACCAGTCAGCTCTGCTAAAGTTTGGGCTGCTTTTACCGCATAGTCAGGGTGTGCGTTCAAGCCTGTACCTACCGCAGTACCGCCTAATGGCAATTCATATAAACCATGTAATGCCTGTTCTAAACGCAATAAGCCATGATCAAGTTGCGATACATAAGCACTGAATTCCTGACCCAGTGTCAACGGCGTAGCATCCTGCAAATGGGTACGGCCAATTTTAACAATGCTTGAAAACTCCTGAGATTTGGTATGCAAGGTATCACGCAGTTTTTTGACAGCTGGAATGAGCAATTCACTAATTTGCAGACTGGCAGCCACATGGATTGCCGTTGGAAAAGAGTCATTCGTCGACTGAGCACGATTGACATGATCATTGGGATGGACAGGTTTTTGCGAACCTAAAGGATTCCCCAAATTCTGGTTGGCAATATTGGCAATCACTTCATTACAGTTCATATTGCTCTGTGTACCAGAACCGGTTTGCCAGACCACCAAAGGAAACTGATCATCCCATTGTCCTGCAATGACTTCTTCTGCTGCTGCAACGATATAGCCTGATAATTCATGAGGAATCTGATTGAGCTCAGCATTGGTCAATGCAGCTGCCTTTTTAACCAAGCCCATGGCACGAATCATGGGACGTGGCAGACGTTCATTACCAATTTTAAAGTTCTGCAAACTACGCTGTGTTTGTGCCCCCCATAATGCTTCGCTGGGTACAGCCACTTCGCCCATGGTGTCATGTTCAATACGTGTTTGCATATCTAACCTCTTTATAAAGTTCTGCTATATCCTTGCTTCATTTTATGAAAAATGAAACAAAATGTAAATGATAATTATTATCAATAATTAAAATAATGTTCATTTGTATTATTGCCCACGCAAAGTGTTCTGATAGAAACGCCATTCATCTTCAAGCATTTGTCGAATGGAACGCTGTGGTTGCCAGTTTAAAGTCTGCTTGGCCTTCTCTGAAAAAGCCCCAATCTGATCCAGTTCGGCATGAGGATAATATAAGGCATCTTCCGTATTGATGGTAATTTGCGCTACTTCGCCAATTTCATCCAGCAGTTTTTGCATCGAGATGAGTTCACCGGCAATATTAAACGCTTCACAGGCAAAATTCTGTGTACTTAACCATTGTAAACTCTGAAGCACCGCATCACAGCCATCCAGTACATGCAGAAAACTGCGCTCTACGGTTTTATCTACAGTATTGGCTTGTCTACGCAGCTCAATACTCTCACGCTGTAAAGCAGCAACCTGCATGGCCAAAGGAACAATATTTTTCGGTAATGGTGGAACCGATTCCCCCAGTACGCCATGTTCAAAGGCACCAGCAATATTGGAAAGTCTGAGTATGGCAATTTTCCATTCATTATCAGTCAAAGAGGTATCACGGATGATTTCTTCAACCATCTGCTGAGACTTGATATAAGGATTTGGATAAGCATAATTAAACGGGATGTCTTCAGTCAGGTCGGTACTTGACTGACCATACACGGCAAGACTGGATAAATGTACCAGTTGTCTCACACCGGTCCTTTGCATGGACCTGAGCAGGCTCATAATACAACTGACGTTATCATTATAATATTCTAGCGGTTTAAGTACGGATTCTTCTAAAGATTTAAAGCTGGCCGTATGCACGACAGCAGTAATCGAATTTTGTTCAAAGACTTTATTTAAGGCAGGTGTATTACGTATATCAATTTTGATAAAAGGCACATACATGCCAGAAATAAACTCCAGACGTTCCAGCGTCTGCAAACTGGAATTGGCCAAATTATCCACCACAATGACCTGTTGCCCTTGTGCAAGCAGACTTAAAGCAATATGAGAGCCTATAAAGCCTAAACCACCGGTCACTAAAATCATTGTATACTACCCTTTTATTATGTAGCCCAGATCAACCGCTTGCTGTTGATCAAGCCTGTAGTGAATTTCATGAGCACCTTAATTCTTATTACCTCTGCACCGACGTCTATACATGCGTGGCATGCTTTAGGGCTTGCTAAAGCCTTGCAGCAAAAACAGGAAAATTTCCGGGTTTTCTTTTATCAAGACGGTGTGTCGGTAGCGAATACATTGCAATGGGTTCCGGATGACCAGCGTCATCTCACCTGTGAATGGCAGTCTTTGCAAATCCGCCTGCCGGTTTGTGTGAGTGCTGCGCTTACACGTGGCATTACCGATCAGGAAAATGCACAACGTCACAATATTCCACAACCTAACCTTGCAGATCGGTTTGAACTGGTCGGTTTGGGCGAACTTGCCGATGCAGTTGAAACTGCACATCGTCTAGTTCAATTCTAGTCGCTCAAAACTTTAGGTCTGTTGCATTTAAAAGGTATATTGTGTGAAATCTGTACTCGTTATATTAACCCAATCTAATCTGAATTCTTTGCAGGTTCATGAAAGCCTGTCTGCCACAATGGTCTTGGCCACCTTTGGCTCAGAAGTAAAAATTTTGCTCCAAGGTGCTGCGTTGAGCTTATTACGTTCAGAGCTACAATTTGACCAGCTCAAACACGCCTTCAAGATCGCATCTAATATGGTCGACAGTTTTGAGTTTTATGATCTGACTCCGATTCTGGTAGAAAGCCAAAATCAGAACTCACCTTTTGTACAAAAGACTGAGCAAGAAGTTGAATTTGTGGAATTAAACCCAGCCTTTATTCAGGGCTTTGATCATGTGCTGTATTGGTAAGGTTGCGCCTCATGTCAAATAATACTCTTTATCTCATTCAAGCAGACTATGCAGCGACGGCGCAGGTACTGGAACAACTTGCCAAAATCTATAGTGAAAACGACCAGGTTGTTCTCATGGGGGATGCGGTACTTGCCATTGAGCATCCTTTTTTAAGAAAACTGAAAGAGATTTATATTCTGGAAAATGAAGCTGAATTATTGCCTCAAACAGAAATTTCTAACCTAAAAATTATTCACTATCTCGAATTTGCAGAACTCTGCCTTGGCTTTAGCCGCTGTATTTCGATGAAGTAATACAGATCAATGATGGATCAATTATGAATTTAGAACTAGACCAAGATGGTCATCTGGTCGATTACACCCTCTGGAATGAAGCAGTTGCCCAAGTCCTGGCTGACAGTCTGGAACTGCAACTCACACCGTGGCATTTTGAAGTACTGCAAGCGGTTCGTCAGTTTTATCAACAATTCGGCCATTCCCCAGCAACACGGCCTTTAATCAAATTTTTGATGAAAACCGTAGGGCCAGAGATCAATAACGCTGTGCTACAGGAAAAATTTAATACCGGTCTTGTCGCGCGACATTTAAGCCGTCTGGCGGGCATTCCTAAGCCAGCAAACTGTCTTTGAATAATTCCCGATGTCATCCCCTACTAATCTCCCCCATACTCAAGCAGCTTAGCTGTCTGAGTAGAATAATTGAAATCGACCAATAAAAAGCCCAATATTTTGGGCTTTTTATGCGCTACATTAAATACTTAGAAATTGACTTTCAGGTTTAAATAATACTGACGCAGGCGTGGATCAGAGTACTTGCTGATATACGTTTGTGACATATCCTCTTCATAGTCACTAAATAGGTTCTTGATCCCAAAGGTGAATTCTGGTGATCCAAACTTCGCCGCTTTCCCTCCATTCATACGATAACGGGCAAAGACATCATGGTACATCTGCGCATCTACCGTATCTTTGCCTTGTAGTTTGATTGCGGTTTCATTTTTCAGATCATACTTGCCATAGTACTGCATCCCCCAACCAAAGCCCCAGGCATCCGTTGCCTGTAAAAATGCCGAAGCATTAAAGCGATGTTTTAACGGACCATTGCTATCCGAGTTTGGATCATTGAGATAACTGGTTGCTGGACTGTCTAAACTTTCTTTTTGCAGGAATTTTTCGGTCCACGTATAACCTGCATTCAGGTTCAGATCCCCCATCAAGGTATCTATGGCATAGGAAATCTGTGTGTCAATCCCGCTGGTTTCCATCCATAAGGCATTAAACGGCGTAACAATTACAGTATTCAGCGATCCATCTGCATTGCGAACCACACGGTCACCATATAGATCCTGCTGTGCATTCAAATCCAGAATGCGCTGCGCACCGAGTGAGGTAATATTATTATTTTTCTGGATATTAAAATAATCTACAGACATACGTAGATTAGGTACGGATTCTGGCGTAAAGACCAAACCTACCCCAAAAGTTTTGGCTGTTTCCGGCTCCAAACTTGGATCACCACCACCGGTGGTATAAATATCCTGTGTTGCACCTGTCAGAGGATCCGTAACGGAGGTTAATGAAGAAGACAGTACCGGCTCGTCCAGTTGTGCTGCCGTTGGCACGATAAAACCTTCGCTATAGGAAGTCCGCAGCATCCAGCTGTCATTTGGAGCAAAACGCAAACCGACTGTCGGTGAAGTCTGGCTAAAGCTTGCACCATTGGTTTTAATATTAAAGTTTTCATAACGTGCAGCAAGCTGCAGGTCTAA
The DNA here is from genome assembly GCA_947627655.1 of uncultured Acinetobacter sp. Taxonomy (GTDB): domain Bacteria; phylum Pseudomonadota; class Gammaproteobacteria; order Pseudomonadales; family Moraxellaceae; genus Acinetobacter. The sequence goes on from CANQWW010000004.1 coordinate 32,095, forward strand.
TAATTTTGCCCAAGCAAATTCCTGTTTTGGCGAAATAAATGGAATATTGAGTTCAGCATAAACAGCTTGAGTGGTGGTTTCTTTATGGGTAAACGGCGCATCTGGATTATTAAATGAAGTCGTTTCCGAACGGCTACGGCTTTCCCAGTCAGAATGACCTACACCTGCGGCCAGCATAATATCGCCCGCGTACCAGTTATACACTGGGCCATGTGCACGTACGTTAAATTCTCGGGTGGTCTGATCTGTTAAGTTTTGTGCCACGCCCCAATAACCACGATTCAGATCAATACCATGAGTAGTGACATCATTTAGCGGATTTAAAGCACCAGAAGCCAGGTCTTCATTAAACTTGGTGGTCCCCACAGTGGGACGACGTTGATAAGTAATGGTCTTAAAGGTATTTGTCCAGGAATAATCCCCCAGAATTTGCCAGTCTTCTGTGGGCTTAAACTCGAAACCTCCAGCTAAACGGCGAGATTTAGCATACATTTCACGGTTACGTAATGCCAAACCATCGGCATAGTCTGGAGAATAAGTCACCAGAATGTCCTTACCAAAGGGATTATTTGGATTATCCTTACTGAGGGTCACCGTACCAAAACCATGATAGTTGCCGGCACTTTCCACAAACTGTTCTTCATAGCCACCTTCAGCATAGATATTCAGCTTATCGCTAAAATCACGGTTAATGCTGACACTAAAGGCTTCATTATCTTTGGCTCCCACCAGGTTCTGCGCTCCAGAATCGCCCCCAATGCCATTTGCCAGTCCTAAAGCATACTGACCTACAGTTTCATTAAATGGCTGAACACCATCACTGGTTTGATAGCCTTTGGGTACATAGGCATAACTTGGACCACTATTGCCAATGAGAGCAGAACCATCTACGGTACGGATATTGGTTAAATGTCCCATCGGTGGATTGACTGACTGAGTTTGTCCCTTAGAAACCGTAGTACCGTAATATTGGTCTGGATTATTTTCCAGAATGCGTTGCCGCTCTTTTAACTTAAATGGACGATCTTTCGCTTTCAGCCCATTGCCTTCCTGTTTTTGTGCGGTAAATAAGACTTGCGTACGTCCATCTTCCAAGGCAAAACCGGAAGTCAGATTGACCGTTTTTAATGCGGTATCTGAATTGACACTATTGTCATAACGCACATTCACTTCAGTACCGACATAATCTCGACGCAGAATCACATTAATCACGCCACCCAAGGCATTACTGCCATACAGTGCAGAAGCTGAACTTGGAAGAATCTCAATACGTTCAATCGCAGAAAGCGGGATACTGTTAAGATTCTGCTGGTCGGTCATTTCTGACACGCCACGGCCACCCACTCCAGCCCCCTTACGGCCATTAATCAGCACCAGTGTATGCGAAGCACCTAAACCGCGTAAATTGATTTGACTGGTATTGCCAGTCCAGCCGCCTGCCGTTTCTGCCCCGACTGAAGTCGTTGCCGTCGATACTTTCTGCAATAACTCATCCACTGTGGTGGCACCAGAATTCTCAATTTTTTCACGTGTGATGATCTGATAAGCTTGCGTGTCATTTTCACTACGAACCAGATCCATATTGCCTGAAAAAGCTTTCTGCTCAGCAGCTTGGACTGAAATAGTGGGCAATACGGTTGCCTCATCAGCATAGGCTGCTGCCACTCCTCCACTTAAAGCCAGTAAAATTGAATGTTTTAATAATTCTGCAAATCTATTCTTGTGAAAATGCACAGTGCAATCGATAGGAGGCAATTTTTATTACTCAAGTTAACTAAAACCGCACACACCATAATATAAATGATAATTATTTTCATTATTATTTAATAAATATATGTTATTAGCTCCAGTGATGAGCGGATCTAAAATGTTTATAATTTAACCAGAGATTGCCATCAATTCGGCTGAGAGATTCTGCTAAACATTATTCCTTTATGATTCAACGCGATGTATAAAGAGATGATCAGTGGTAACGGATTAAAGATCTATGATCCTGACCCGCAGCTACTACGAGAATAAAAAATTAAATATAAACTTTTGTTTTTTAAAAAATATTGTATTTATCCCGCTTAGGTGTTTCATGGCGAGTCTGGCCAGAATGCTTTGGCAATTTTAGCGTTGTATATACCCACTTTAACCATTGGGCTAAAACAGGTATGTAGCATTATGAATAGTCAAATCGTGCTGCCAGCCAAAAGCCATACCATTCATCCACATCAAGAAGATGCCCCATATCTTGATCAAGCAAGACATCTAATTGACAACTTTTTGTTCAAATTCAAGCATTATCATGCTATTGCTACTAGTTCTAATCCATTGGCTCGGAACGCTTGTCAGCAAGCTACTTTACCTCTACTCAGTTCTGGCTTAATTGATGACACGCCTTATATTCCGGTATATCTTGCTTTTAGTTTGGCACTCGCCCGCTTCAGTTCGTATTGGTATTCAGGCAAATAGGCCTGTAACAGCCGAATATTTGCTTGTGCTTCATCCTGTTTCAAGTGGCTATTTTCCAGCATTTTTTGTTGTCTATTAAGCATACTGATCAGCTGTAGGTATTTGGGTTTCCTGCCATGCTGGATGGAACTTAACATATTGGAAAGATCGACAGAAAATTGATAGCGTTCATGAATAAAGGGCTGAAACTGCTCTAACGCATCCCCTTTACGCTGCATGACCTGACTGACGCTTTCACTGTCTTGCATTCGAACCAGGTCTGTCTGATAATGATGGAAAGATAATACTCCCTGCTGTATATAGTTAAGCTCTAGGTCTTCCCGGTAGATTTCACGATGCATCTGGTAGCCAATCAGCCACAATAATAAAAACAGACTGACGATACTCAATAGATAATTGCCCCTTTCAATCATGCTGTACCTCCAGAGAACTCACGTACAGGAAGTAGCGATTGAAAAAACACAGCAATAAACCAATCACACAATATGCCGTAACGATGTTCATGAGCAATGCTCCAATTTTTTTATTGTTATTTTTTTATTATTAAAGTCACTTCAAGTGTCTTTGCATAAAAACAATATACAAACACAAAAAATTGTGTAGTGCTTTCCGACCAAAAGAAAGTCCCAGAATTGCTACTGGTCGGTAATTCCGGGACTTATTCAGGTCGTCTGAATTCCATTACTTTCTATGCATCAATGATGTCTACAAAAGCTGCGCCGAGTACACGTGCCAGATCTGTAGGTTTTAAGCCAATATCCAGACCACGCTTGCCCCCACTGACATACATTTTTTGCAAGTCTTCTGCAGAAGCATCAAGCACGGTTTTAAGACGTTTCTTTTGCCCAACCGGACTAATCCCACCCACCAGATATCCGGTTAAACGCTCTGCCTGTTTCGGATCTGCCATTTGCAGTTTTTTACAGCCAAATGCCTGGGCAACCTTTTTCAAATTGAGCTGATGATGCACCGGAAGAACAGCGACATAATAATTTTTTTCGTCAGTCACCATTAAGGTCTTAAAGACTTCATGCCCATCCAGTCCCAGTTTTTCCGCAGCTTCAAGACCAAAACTTTTCGCATTGGCATCATGTTCATATTCGTGAATGCTGTATTCGATTTTATTGGCTTTCAAAAGTTTACATGCTGGGGTCATGAGCTTGGCTCTTTTGTTTTCGATCGCTTCATTATAGGGAATTCTAACTTCATCCGAACTTGAAATTGAATAAAATTCCCACAAATAGAGCACACCCTGCATATTCCGGATGAGACGGTATCTACTGACAAGATCGATAAACCCTCAAAAGGGCACACTTTTGCCAATTTGGAATATTCTTCATTGTATATAATCTAGCCTACTGCATACCAGATCATGAACATTTCAGTCAGTCCCTGCTTTAATCTGCATCTGCCCCATCTATAGCCTGATGAACGTGCTTTCCAACAGTATTTCAATGCTTATTCTACTGACAAAATATAGAGGATTTCGACGAATGCAGCTCCTGAGCACCGCAGTATTGCAAACCCTAGAAAGCTTGAGAATCATAGATAATATTTATTAAATTCAAATACTTAATAATTAAATATAGTTATATATACTCAGAGGGCTGAATTTCAAATATCTTCATGCATTTTTATAGGAGAAAATAAACCGGCCTGTTCGATAGTCCAATCATTAAAATCCCAGAACACTCCCACATTTATCGTCTTTTGATCAAAAAATAGTTGACTTCTTTGCCCTATCTAAGCAATGTTACATAAACATTCTTAACTCATTTCGCCAATCCGGCATACAATGTAAAAAATCGACATACTTTGCATAAATGTCATTTTTTAACATTGTCATTTCCTTGCAAAGTTCTCATTATAGAGCCCGCAATCAGGCACATGCTTTCTACACCAATTCAAACAAAATTTTTAAAATTTGTAGAATTTCATGCCATAATGAATGAAGTTTGCTGAGATCTTGCAAACTTTTTTCGAAACTTTTGAATTGGAGCAAGCTGAATGAGTTCGACCATTTTGGTCATTCATGGACCGAATCTAAATTTGCTAGGACAGCGAGAGCCAGAAGTATATGGTTATTTAACTCTTGATGATATCAATCAACAGCTTATCGTCCAAGCGAAAAATGCTTCTGTAGAAATAGACACTTTCCAAAGTAATTGGGAAGGTGCCATTGTCGACCGAATTCATCAAGCACAACAAGACGGCGTTAAATATATCATTATTAATCCTGCAGCACTTACCCATACCTCTGTTGCGGTACGTGATGCTTTACTGGGTGTTGCAATTCCCTTTATTGAAGTCCATTTGTCCAACGTCCATGCACGTGAAGCATTCCGACATCATTCGTATTTATCCGACAAAGCGATCGGTGTAATTTGTGGCTTGGGCGCAAAAGGCTATGCAGCTGCTCTCGACTACATTATTGAAAAAATTCAATCTTCTCAGCAATCTTAATTAGGAATACTGTCTCATGGATATCCGTAAAATCAAGAAACTCATCGATTTAATGATTGAGTCTGACTTACAGGCGATCGAAGTTAAGGAAGGTGATCAATCCATCGCTCTTACTCGTCGCAATCCAGTGGTTGCAGCAGCTGTTCCTGCAATGCCTGCCCCTGCAGCAGATGTACCTGCAGCTAAATCACCACGTGGTGCGGTAGAAAAATCACCAATGGTTGGTGTGTTCTATGCAGCACCAAGTCCAGGTGAAGCGCCGTTTATCAAAGTCGGTCAAACGGTTTCTGCTGGTGAAACCTTGGGTATCATCGAAGCGATGAAAATCATGAACCCGATCGAAGCAACACAAAGCGGCGTAATCGAAGAAATTCTAGTGAAAAATGGCGAAGTGATTCAATTCGGTCAACCACTTTTCCGTTACCGCGCTTAATCACTTCGGGGATTCATCATGTTGCAAAAAGTTTTAATTGCAAACCGCGGTGAGATTGCCCTGCGCATCACCCGAGCTTGCAGAACTTTAGGAATTAAAACCGTTGGTGTCTATTCTGATGCTGACACAGACCTGATGCATTTACGCTTCTGTGATGAAGCGGTATGCATCGGTCCGGGTGCGAGTAGCGATAGCTACCTCAATATCCCTGCCCTGATTACTGCGGCAGAAATCACGGGTGCAGATGCCATTCACCCTGGCTATGGCTTCCTGTCAGAAAATGCTGAATTTGCTGAGATCGTTGAAAGCTCGGGCTTTATCTTTATCGGCCCACGCCCTGAACATATCCGTTTAATGGGCAATAAGGTTTCTGCGATTATTGCCATGAAAAAAGCCGGCGTACCAACCGTACCAGGCTGTGATCATGCAGTGACTATTCATAATGCACTGGCTGAAGCCAAAGAAATTGGCTTTCCACTGATCGTAAAAGCTGCTTCTGGTGGTGGTGGTCGTGGTATGCGGATTGTCGAGCGCGTGGATACCCTGCTCGAATCTGTACAGGCCGCACAGCGTGATGCTGAAATGTGGTTCGGTGATGATACCGTTTACATGGAACGCTTCCTGCAAAAACCTCGTCACGTAGAAGTACAGGTTTTAGGTGATGGTAATGGTCATGCAGTGCATCTTTATGACCGTGACTGTTCTTTACAGCGCCGCCATCAAAAAGTTCTGGAAGAAGCGCCAGCACCAAACTTACCTGAAAAAGCACGTGCTGACATTCTGGAAGCTTGTGTTAATGCCTGTAAGATGATGCAATACCGTGGTGCGGGTACTTTTGAGTTCCTGTTTGAAGACGGCGAATTCTTCTTTATTGAAATGAATACGCGTGTTCAGGTTGAACACCCAGTTACTGAGATGGTGACGGGTATTGATATCATCGAACAGCAGCTCCGTATTGCAGCCGGTCTGGGTCTGGATATCCAGCAGGAAGATGTTCAAGTCCAAGGCCATGCCATTGAGTGCCGTATCAATGCCGAAGATCCATCGACCTTTATGCCATCGCCCGGCAAGATCGAGAGTTTCTATGCGCCAGGTGGGGCCGGTATTCGTCTAGATTCGCATATCTATCCGGGCTATAGCATTCCGCCGTATTATGATTCCATGATTGCTAAACTGATTGCGCATGGTAAAGATCGTGAAACCTCGATTGCCCGCATGAAAAATGCCTTAGAAGAAACCATCTTGACTGGTATCAAGACCAATATTCCATTGCATAAAGATCTGATCTTACAGGATAAGAATTTCTGTGCTCAGGCCATGGATATTCACTATCTTGAAAAGCATTTGCTTAAACAGTTAGAAGGTGCTGAAGAACAGGCTCAAGCTTAAGCGTCTGGCTCAAGAAATAAAAAACCGCTGTTTATACAGCGGTTTTTTATTGACAGTTATTTAATCGACGCGTTAAGGCAAAACTCGTCTTAAAGTGGCAAAACACTGTTCTGCTTTTTCTCCAGCACAGAAGTTAATGGTGTTTGGATTCTGCCATTTTACAAAATACTGGGTGACCTCACCGGACTGGTCTTCCTTGTTACCCGAGCAATCAATCTGATTATTGTCATACTTGACCTGTAAAATTAATGCCGGTACTTGCGCCGTTATATCTTGAGGAATCTGGTAATCATAAATCCCGGATGACCATTCTTCACCACTTTTGATAATCACGTTGTTATTACTTTTAAAATTGTAATATTCAATACATTTCTTATTATTTGGAATTTCCATCCCCCATAAACCGAGAATTTCTGGACGGGTTACCACACGATAGGTATTGGCAATTTCCACAACTGGGGTGTTCATCGCAGTTGCCTGCGGGCTATTTTTATTTACATCTGCTGCCATCGTCCAAGTGGACAAACTCAGCAGCATTAGACCTATACCGGTTGTCTTCATATTTAAACATCATTCCTTCAATTGACTCTAACTTAACATATTTTTATTCAGTCAGCGTAGGGGGAAAATACTTTTCATCTACTGGTCTAAAAATAGCAGTCAAACACATAATAGTTATTTCAATTCAATACGATTTTGTTTATATTTTGTTCTTATTAAAATTAAATGGTTTATCTCTAAAGATAGACGAACAACTACAAGAAAACTCACAAGCTCATCCACCCCATAACAGCACGTGATTTTTCATTATAAATTGATTAGGGTAATTTTATTTTGCGATTGGCTGCTTTTAAAGAAAAACAACTGGATGCAGAAAGCTCTGCCTATATTATGAGTGCATTGCTGATACTGATTTGCAGTTTTATTGGTATTGCGACACGTCCAACAGAATATCTGGCCTTTTTATGGCCAGCGAATGCCGCACTGCTCGCCTTTTTCTTGCGCTTCCCGACATTAAATAATCGCGGTGGCTGGTTAGGTGCCTTTTGTGCCTATATGTTTGCTGACCTTTTGACCGGCACTCATTTTATGCAGAGCCTGTTTTTAACCCTTGCTAATCTGCTTAGTACCATTGTTTCCTTATTTTGCATCCGTTATTTCAAGATCAATTATAAGTATTACAACAGTGGTTTTACCTTTATTCACCTGTTTGGTATTTTTGCCTTCGCAGGCTGCATGGTCAGTGCTGCTTTTGCGGTGCTGACGCTGGTCAATCTGCCTGGCTCATTTATTACCCCAGACAATATGTGGATCGACTTTTTCCTGTGGTGGACAGGAGAAATGGTCAACTACATTATTATCCTACCTTTAGTGCTGGCCTTTCCCCGGGCGAAGGATATTCGCAATTTCACTCAAAACCGTCGTAAAAAGACTTATACGTTCAGTTATTTTTTCCCCATGCTGGCCGTGATTATTTGTGTGGTACTCACCCATATTTTTGCTGGACCGGGTGCCCTGATTTATCCACTCGCCGCATTGATCTGGGCAGCGTTGACCTACCGGATTTTTACCATTTCCATTATCAATATGCTGGTCCTGTTATTTACCTATAACAGCCTGACCCAGATCTATCTGGCTGATGACACCCTAACGAACTCTACCACCTTTATTTCTTTACGTATTGGCCTGTTTATGCTGGCTTTAGCGCCGTTAATTCTGTGTATCATTAGTCAGAACCGTAATGAACTGTATAAGCACGTATTATATCTGGCCAATTATGACAGCCTGACGCGTACCATGAATCGGCACTTTTTCTTTCAAGAGAGTGAAAGTTTATTAAAACAGACTCGCAAGTTGCCTTTTTCATTGATTATGCTGGATATTGACTATTTTAAGCGCCTGAATGATGAATATGGCCATCATGCGGGTGATGCCGTGTTAAAACAGTTTTCCGAGCTGGTACGGAGCAATTTACGCAGCTATGACCGATTCGCCCGGATTGGGGGTGAAGAGTTTGTCATATTGATGTGGGATACTGAACATGGCGAAGCACAATTGATTGCCGAGCGTATACGCGATATTGTTGAGCATACGCCGATTTACCTCGATTATGGAAAAAGCGTCAATATTACCGTGAGCTTGGGAATTACTCATCAGCAGATGCCACAGCATATGGACCTACAACAGTTAATTAATATTGCCGATCAGGCACTCTATCGTGCCAAGCATCTTGGCCGTAATCAGGTGGTTCTCGCCTCTTAAAATTCAAGTGAATCATAGGGAAAATAATGCATTATCAGGAATACTTAGCTTACGATGGTTTAGGACTGGCAGAACTGGTTGCCAAAAAGGAAATTCATGCTTCGGAGTTGCTCAATACTGCCCTAGAACGCAGCCATCAAGTGAATCCTGAGCTGAATGCGATTATTATTCCCATGCATGACTATGCCATGAAGCGAACCCAGTCTCAGCTCAGCGGACCTTTTGCTGGTGTGCCTTTTCTGGTCAAAGACCTGTTTCAGGAATATGCCGGTTATCCTACCTCTTATGGTTGTGAAGGCTTTAAACGCATCGGTTATGTGGCAGATACCAATGCGGAAATTGTCAATCGCTGGGAAAAATCCGGGATTGTGACCTTTGGTCGTACCAATACCCCAGAATTTGGAATCAAAGGCATTACCGAGCCAGATGCTTGGGGGAGCTGTAAAAACCCGTGGAATTTAAGCCATAACAGTGGCGGCTCATCTGGCGGTTCTGCTTCTGCCGTGGCTGCTGGGATCGTACCGATTGCCGGCGCAGGTGATGGTGGAGGTTCGATTCGTATCCCGGCTTCTTATTGTGGCTTATTCGGTTTGAAACCAAGTCGTGGACGTACCCCTTGGGGGCCGCAAATGAGCGAGGCCATGCACGGCGCAGCCATTCAGCATGTGCTCACCAAAACGGTGCGTGACAGTGCTGCCATGCTGGATGCGACGCATGGGGAAGATCATCATTCGATGTTCAAAATTGAGCGTCCACAGGGTCATTATCTGGATGCGATTCAACAGCCGCCTAAAAAATTAAGAATTGCTTTGAATACCAAATCTCCAATTGGGACCAAAGTTTCACAGGATGCCATCAAAGCGGTTGAGCACACAGCCAAACTGCTGGAGTCCTTAGGTCATGAAGTGGTTGAAGACCATCCAGCGATTGATGGCATGCAACTGGCCAAAGACTTTATCACCACCTGGTTTAGTCAGTTTTCGTATATGCTGGAAGAAATCCGCAGCCAATATAAAGCCAAATCGACTGACTTTGAGCTGGATTCACAGGTTTTATCTGCCTTTGGCGCCAAAACTACAGCAATTGAATATATTCAAAACCTGAATAACTGGGGGATTTACGTTGCCCAGATGAATCACTTCTTTGAAAAATATGATCTTTACCTCACCCCTGCAACGGCATCTGTAGCACCACGTAATGGAGAAGTAAAAACTCCCGCTTGGCAGAAGCCGATCCTGAAAGCTTTATTAGCCACAGGTAAAACGCATTTATTGGCACAAGGTAAACTGATAGATCAGATTGTGAAAGAAAACCTAAAATGGGTGCCATTCACTCAACTTTCCAATATTACCGGTTTACCCGCGATGTCAGTGCCGCTGTACTGGAATGACCAAAATCTACCTTTAGGCTCCCAGTTTATTGCCCCGTTTGCCCGTGAAGATCTGCTCTTGCAACTAGCGGCCCAATTAGAGCAAGCCCAACCTTGGTTTGACCGTTATCAGGAGATTCAAATCTAGACTTGTCAGATCAATGCCATCAGGTGGACTGTGCTTCCACCTGATTTGGCAAACCGGCTAAAAATGCCAATCCAAAAAGGGTTGAAGCCGCCGCAACGATAAAAATCGTGGCACCCCCGAACTCATCCCAGTATTGTCCAGCCAAAATACTCCCACCTGCAACGCCCAATCCCCACATGGTGCTATACAAAGCCTGACCACGTCCCTGCAGACCTGCCGCGAAGTTCTGGAAGATCACTCGCATGGCAACCATATGAAACAGGCCGAAACTGAAGGCATGAATACTTTGTGCAAGAAGTTGAGCACTAAAGGATGAAGGTAATAATCCAACCATCAGCCAGCGTACGCCAGTCAGCACCAAACAGATCATGACCAATGTCCGCCACGACCAGCGCTGGAAAAATACAGTGGCATAGGCAAACATAATGATTTCTGCAAGCACGCCTACTGACCACAGAAAGCCAATTTGGCTGGTAGCAAAACCATGTTGGCTCAGGAAGTTACTATAGAAGCTATAAAATGGTGCATGGGAAAACAGCATGATCAGCTCGATGAGGAAAAAACTATACACCACCGGCCGTTTAAGCACTGGACCTAAAGGTTGCAGCTGTTGTTGTGCCATGGGTGCAGCTGAAGGCTCTTTAATACTAAAAGACCAGATAAATGCCAGAAATGAAATACATAACAATAATACCGGCAACATACTTAGCGGAATAATTTCAAAAATTGCCCCGATTGCAAATACACCGACAATAAAACCGACAGATCCCCATTTACGTACTTTGCCATATAATTCAGCGCGTTTCTCTCCCAGCCAAAACAGGGTCACGCCTTCGAATTGTGCCAGAATGGCATTTTGAAAAAAGCTGAAAATCAGCATTAGTAAGGCGACGGACTGAAAGCTATTAGGCACAATAAAAATTATGAACCAGATACAAGCTTCCATCCAGGTGGCAATCCGTACCAACAACATGCGTTTGCCAGATTTGTCGGCAATCCAGCCCCAGATCATCGGTGCAAAGAAGCGGGTTATAATCGCAATTGAAGATAAAATGCCGATTTCGGCATAGCTAAAGCCTTGATCTTCTAGATATAAGCTCCAGAATGGCATGAATGCCCCAACGATGGCGTAATAAAAAAAGTAGAAACCGCCGAGTCGTGACTGAATGGGAAGGTTGAACATCAAAAGGTTTCGCCTGATTGGTCATGGTTGAGAATCACTTATCAGGGCATTGTATCGCATTCATTTATTTATCATTACACTTCGAGCATTTATACCTCTTGTGTTTTGGATGAGTTTTGATGATTGCTAAAAAAAATTAAGTATCAACCATTTATAGGCCCTTGGCATTTATATTTACGTCGCTTAGCCTGACTTACGCCATTTGAGTTCTGATTTATACCGTGATGATTGAGTATATCGCATGGTGGTTGCTCATGAATTTAAGCTATCGGTAACACGACCCATTGAATCACTAAATACCCTTGATCCAAGTGAGGCTAATACCATCACGTGGCTTAATCGACTCAGAATCATATTGTAATCTCGAAAAATAAAACCTCGATATAAGCCCAGCTCTATTACAAAGTGAGCTTAAATTTCATGCCTTATATACTTATTAATAACATTGTCTTTTAAGGAGGCTTTGTTATTCCAAATATAGAAATCAATCCTATCTGTTGTATATAGATAGTACGCATCACAAGGCTTTTTTATAGCACTCAACTCTTTTGCAGTAAGCGAATAATAATCCCTATGATCTTCTGCGCTTATTGGTATGTAGGTTGTTGATCGAAACTCAACCTCCTTCCCACTTAAAAAACCACCAACACAATATATCCTGCTCATACAAAACCTATAAGTCTAAAATTTAGTTTTTATCATGCCACAATAAAAGTAAAAATCAATTTAACCTATTGATAATGCTATATTTATATCATTATAAAGCAGCAAACCAATGAATTATTTACTCATATTTTCTGAAATAAAATTCAGTCAGTAGAAAAAATTTAAAACCGCTAATATTTAGTATGTAGCAGCGTCTCGTATGTCGTAATCCGTCCAGTGAATTATTTGTACTTTCCACACTTTCAACATTCGATCTGAGCGAATAGATTAGACTCATAGTCGAAGTGGTGACGGCAGAATAATCATTTTAGGAATTAGAGCATGAATTTTCTCTTGATAAAAAACCTGCTTAGCTGGAGGGCTAATCAGGCCGGGGGACGCTATCTTCTACTTGTTATTGTGAAGTTTTAGGAATGGGGACAAGATACCATTTGCTCACTACAACTAAGTATTAGAAATACATAGGGAATGTTTTAACATGTAATAATTAAGTTATATTTATTAATAACTTGATCATCAATTAACCCTTAAGATCAGTTAATAATCAACTTGTTTTTAGTCTGGCACGCCATACAGGATTCAAACCTATATTAGTCACACTAGAATTATGATGTCTTATCCAATTAGATGAATGGCGCTTTATTTCAGGCAAAAAAAACCTTGTTAGAACCCATTTAAAGTGTCTATATCCTCATCAATAAAAATGTCCGCTTTTAGAATATGCGCTTTTGCAATTTCCTTAGCGGACGGTTTGATATGTTGGTGTCTATGTCAGATAAAGAACTTAAACAATTGCCGGTCTTGCAAGAAATCTGTGATCAACGCATAACTCAATCCCAGGCCGCTCAGCTACTCCATCTTTCAGAACGTCAGATCAGACGCTTACTACAAAAATACAAAGCTCAAGGCCCAGCTGCATTAGCTCATGCTGCACGTGGCCAAACCAGCAATTCTAAAATTCCAGAAGAAATCAGACTCAAGTGCCTCAATCTTGTCGCCGAGCAATTCCATGGTTTCGGACTGACTTTAGCGCATGAAAAGCTCACCACTATTCATAAATTCGATATTTCAGTGGAAACACTGCGTTCCTGAATGATTGCAGCCGACCTATGGATTCCTCTTTCCAAACGCCTGAAACGCCCGTATCAACCTCGATATAACCGGGATTGTTACGGTGAACTGATCCAAATTGATGGCTCTCACCATGACTGGTTCGAAGGACGTGCAGCTAAATGTTGTCTGTTGGTGTTTATTGATGATGCCACAGGAAAATTGCAGCACTTACGCTTCTGTGAATCAGAATCAACCTTTGATTATATGATTTCAACACGTCTGTATGTTGAACAGCATGGTAAGTCCTTAGCATTCTACAGCGATAAACATTCAGTATTCAGGGTCAATCAAAGCAGCAAGAAAGACACCAAGATTACCCAGTTTGGACGTGTACTCAGCACCCTGAATATCGATATCATCTTCGCCAATTCACCACAGGCCAAAGGCCGTGTAGAATGCGCGAACAGGACTCTTCAGGACCGTCTAATAAAGGAAATGCGCCTTGAAGGTATAAGTTCGATTGCAGATGCAAATAAATGGTTGCCCTGCTTTATTGAGCAATTTAATCGTAAATTTGCCAAGATGGCCTTGAATCCGAAGGATCTACACCGGACTGTCACTGAAACCGCTGATGAGTTAGATGATATTTTTACCTGGCGTGAACCCCGCAGAGTCACGAATAGTCTGACCATTACTTATGATAAATGTGTCTATCTGCTAGAGAATACAGAAGAAAATCAGAGGCTCATGGGTAAATATATTGAGTTTCTAGAATACCCGGATGGTACGGTTGCAATTGAATATCAGGGTCAAAAAATCACTTACAGTATCTTCGATAAATTAAGTCAGCTGAACCAGCGAGAGATCGTTGAGAATAAGCGTTTAGGGGCTGGTAATCCCCCCTAAAAATAAAAGGATCTAAAAGTAGAATTTTCTCTTAAGATACAAGCAGGAGATTCTGCATGAAA
>CANQWW010000005.1 GCA_947627655.1 uncultured Acinetobacter sp.
TTTCCCATAGAGCAGCCCTAAGCCAATGGCTAAAATTGCCAAAGCGCTCAACAGCAGCCACTGTGCTTGTATACGGTGCTGCCCGAATAAACTGGATAACTGACTCACGGGCTGCAGTAACTGTATATTGTCTGAAGTCAGCTGTGCCAGCGCCTGAATATCCTGGACATTTTGCAGCATCACCAGACGCTCGGTTGGACTGATCTGCAAAAAGGCAAGTGGATGCTCATGGAACTGTTCGACCCTCAGCAAGGGCTGATCTGTTAATTGTTGCTGCCAGCGCAGTACGTCCTGAACATCCAGTTGCATGGCGTCTGCATACGCCAGCAGATCCTGCTGTGGAATCTGCTGCAACAGCCGGATATTCTGCTGCTGGACTGAAGTCGGCGGCAGCCATTGTCCCAGCGCCTGAAATGCTTCCAGCTTGCCCTGATTCTGTAACTGGTTTAACTGGGTTAAAAGCCTGGCTTCCTGCTGTTCCAGCTCTGTAGGTGTATTGCCACGTACCAGAAAATATTCACTGCCCTGCTGCTGCATAAAGCGTTCACGTACATACTGATCTTCCTGTTTTAAGCTTTGATCCATGCTTTGCAAATTGCGGATGTCATCATTACTTTTCAGGAACAACAGGCTGCTGCCCGTTATGCCTAAAATTATGGCAATTAGTGCATAACGCAAAGAATGGCGGGCCTGAATCCAACTACGGGCTGTGCCAATCAATGCAAGAGTTCGAATCGCAGGTTCAGCATTCAGCGCCGGTAAACGCGGCAACAACAAGATACTGGTGATCCAAGCCGCAGCCAGACCCACCATAGAGAATACCGCAATCTGCTTAAAGCCTGGAAAAGGGGTAAAGCTCAGTACGACATAGGCTAAAAGTGTCGTCATCAGCCCCACAAACAGGCTGGGCAATAAAGGCTTCAGCACCTCAAACCCGTCAATATGACGATGCTGCGATTGCATGGCCATAAAATAGAAAGAAAAGTCGACACAAACCCCGATCAGGCTGGCACCAAAGACCAATGTCATCAGGTGAATTTCACCAAATAAGGCATAGGTCGCGGCAAAAGCCACCAGACAGCCGGTTCCGACAGCGATCATTTCGGTCAGCATCGGACGGATGGAGCGAAAACCAAACCAGACCAGCAATAAAATCCCCAGTGTTGATCCCACACCAATAGTGGAGATTTCTTCTTTGGCCGACGTGGTGCCAAACTGGGCAAATAGCAAGGTTCCGGTCCAGTGCGGCTGAACCTGAAATGACTTTAACTGTGCATTCATCTGTTTAATAAAGGCAGCTGTCTGCTCTTGATAGGCAATGCTATAAGGACTGTGCTTTAGCTGTAGTACTACCAGCCGTGAAATACCTTGCTCATCCCGTTTGGTGGCAAAGCCCTGTTCCAGGCTAATATCCGCACTGCCCTGTAACGCACTCAACTGCATAGCATAGCGTGGGAATAGCATGAGCGGATCACTTTGCAGCATCTGCGCAGTGACCGGCATACCCGGACTCATCAATTGCAGCATGCCTTGTTCAGTCAGTGACTGATAGTCCTGCTGTTGCAGTAATTCCCGATCTTGGGCAGCGAGTAAGCCAGCCCGATGCTGGAACAAGATCTGGGCAAATGTCTGCGGATCAATCTGGGCCTGCAGCGGCTGGAACAGCTGACTTTGCTTGACTTGCGTGTTCAGTGCTTGAGTTGCCTGATCCAGCTGCTGATCATTTTGCGCATCCAGCACCACAAAGACTTTGTCATTTAACTGCTGGCTGACATAGTGCTGCGCACGCTCCAGATTTGCATCCTGATGCACTTCAGGCAGCAAGGCAAAAATATTGGTTTGGATACGGATATCCTGGTGCAGCCAGGCCGTACCGAGTGCAATCGCGATGACACTCAGGACCAGCAACCACAGTGCAGTAAGTTTATTTTGCCAGCTGGAAAAGCGCATATTCTGCTGCCGTCAGGTTTTGTGGCTGAGCCGTTTGCTGATTAAAACGAATGGTGGTGCTGTTACTTGCCTGTTCATGAATCACGATCTGGTCCACATAGCGCTGCCCTTGGGCATCGACCTGCACAAATAGCTTTTTAAACAGGCCACTTTTCGGCTTGAGCGTCACATTCCACTCTGCCGGTGTATAACGTGCCGAGGCGACGCTAAAGTTTTTCGCCAAGGCAGCTTCATTACCCGCCATCAGCTGTAAGAACATGGTCGCCACTGCACCATACGGTGTTTTGTCGATTTCAATCTGACTTGAAGTACGCTGGGTTTTCTGTAGCAGTTTTTTCTGGGTCACCACCAGATCAGCTTGGACCGGACTCTGAATCCGCCAGAGTACGCCCTGGTTTTTATAGAATAATACTGTGCCTTTCGACACATAGGTCTTATTCAGGGAAGCCAGTTTCTTGTGCTGCTCAAAATTGGCCCGTACGACTGGGGTAGCCGATAACTGGCTAAAAATTTGCTGCAATTGGGTGGTTTGCGCAGATGCGACTGGCATGCTCAGACTCAAGCTGGCAACAGCACAGCTCACAATCACGGCATATTTAATCTGTTGTAAAAATTTCATTGGGCATTGGCCTGAAATGCTGACCACGCATGCAGGCGGTCAAATAAAACTTGAGGAGACTGGAAACACATTTCCCGGGTCTGCATGTCAACCGCCACCTGAGTGGTATAGCCCTTGGTCAGCCGTTTACCGCTGGTGGCATCGAAAATCTGATATTCAATTTTCAGACGATTTTCCCATTCTTTCAGAATCGCCCGAACCCGGATTTTCTGCTCAAACAAAATACCATGTGCATAGCGCACGTGGCTTTCAATCACGGGCCAGGCATAACCCGAGTCACGCATCTGGTTATAGTTGTACTGAAACTGCTCCAGCAACTTGCAGCGGGCAATTTCAAAATATTTCAGATAATGTCCATGCCACACCACATTCATGGTATCGACATCATGAAAAGGCACGTCTATGATCACATCGGCATGCATGACAAATTTCCTGTATTCAAGAGAGAATGGTGCTGCTGAACAGCGCCAGCGTGTCAAAACGATTCACCCGCGACTGCAGTGCCTGCTGTAACGGGCGCTCATCTTGTCCCGATATCATTAACGGGCTGCAGAAGCCATTGTTGGTATAAGGAATGACTGGAATGATATTTTCATGCAACCTCCAGACCGGCCATTCCAGCAAGACACGGGATGCCCCGGAATACTCCCGGGTCAGTGCAGTAGCCGAACTGGGTAATGCCACTGGTTTTTGCTGCCGTGCAAGCATGATCACATCTTCGATGGTCAATGCAGGTTTACCAATGCTTAACACCCACCGTCCCCTTGCTGCCAGAACTGATAAAAATTGAACCACTGATATGGCGCACGTATACAATGTTGTTCCAATAAAGCCACATAATTCGCGGTGACCTGCTGCATGGAATGTAGTCGGGTTTTACGCGGGAAATTCAGCTGCTCGGCAATGGCATGAATATGCACTTCAACGTTCTGCTGCATGCGATAGCAGAATACAGCCAGAACGGGGGCCTTGAGCAGACTGGCCAGAATCCATGCGCCTTGTGGCCAGTCTGCTGCTTGGCCTAAGAAATCGACACGTTGTACCCGGTCTGACTGCACCGGCACCCGGTCAGCGGCAACAATAATCCATTCCCCCTGGTCCAGTTTCTCTTGAAGAATTAACGCGGTTTCCACGCCCAATTCATCCACCGAAATCAGGTTGACGTCTGCATGTTGATTCAGCTTTTTCAAAAACTGATTAAATTGGGTGGCATGCTTCTGATAGACCAGCACATTAATCGGTTGCGGGTGTTCAGATTTAATCGCGCGTAGCAATTCAATATTGCCAAAATGCGACACTACAATCACCGTGCCTTTCTGATACTGCTGGCGAAAGTGTTCATGACCATGCAGCTGCAATTGCTGTTCAGGAATAGCGCCCAGCCAGCCTTCAATCTTGTCCAGAATACATTCGCCAAACTGCATCAGATGCATATAGGTCTGCGGCAGTCCAGGCAGCTGTGGAAAAGGCGACAGATTTCCAGCAAAACGGTGCAATTTTTGCAGATATTGCAGTGATGCCTGACGTGCGGTTCTGGAAAATAGCCAGTACCACATAATCACAAAATACAGCACCATCCGGCACAACCATCTGCCGCCCAGGCGATAGAAGCCGAGCATCAGCATCAATGGCAATATGCCACCGCGCTCACGGATGCGATCCCATTTTTTAGCCGGAACATCTGCCACGCGATTAACCTTTGACCTTGTGATAAATCAGTTTGGGCAGGCGGATTAACATACCGGCAAACAGGCGCGAATGCGCTTTGCTCAGGCCCAGATTGTCACGCCAGACATTGAAATGCGAGATGCCATTTTCAGGATAAACTACCCGTGTCGGTACATTGACAAAAGACACGTTTTCCCATTTCAGACGCACCAGTATTTCACTATCAAAGCCCATACGCGGCTGGAACTTGGCGGTTTTCAGAATGTGGACTGTACTGGCCAGGGGATAAACCCGGAAGCCACACATACTGTCTTTAATCTCTAGCGACAGGCTGTTAATCCAGACCCAGATATGGGTGGCATAACGGCCATATAAACGCTTTTTGGGCACAGAGGCATCAAATATCGGTTGTCCAATCACCATCGCTTGTGGATGTTGTTGTGATGCCTCCAGAAAGTGGGGGATGTCCTGCCAGTCATGCTGACCATCGGCGTCCAGCTGCAGTGCATGGCTAAAACCGTTTTTTTCGGCATGTAGCAGTCCGGTGATGACCGCCTGCCCCTTCCCCTGATTCACTTCATGTTCCACCAGATCTACCTGGGCATACTCAGCAGCGATCTGACGTAATAAGGCCGTACATTCCTGATCGCTGCCATCATTGACCATGATAATCGGCAGTTGAAAGGTATGCAGATGCTGAACCAGCGCTTGCAGATAGTGCGGATGGTTATAGACCGGGATGATAAAACATTGCTTCATCTGTTTATGCTATGACCTGAGTTTTCTGGTTGTTCCAGCGCAAAAAGTAAACGTCCGGATGCCAAAGTTTTATCGCCTTGCTGCAATTCAAAACTGACTTTATGCGCATTACGCTTTAAAGTCAGACGAACAGTCATATAGGGGCGAATGAGATCCTGAAATTTTAACTGTTCAAAGCCATTACACCAGTGCAAATCTGCCCAATTTTCTCTGGCAAAATGCTGAATAAAACCAATCTGCCCCACCCCCGGATAAATAGGATGACCCGGGAAATGGCCTTTGAAGCACTCCAGTTCTGGCGTAAATTCAAGCTGATAGGCAATTTGCTCGGCACTGACCTGATGTAGCAGTACTACTGGCAACTGCAATGGTGAAAATAGCGATTTTAAATAATGTTGATTCAGTTTGGACTGCGCATTTTGTGGCATTTGGGTCAGAAAGCGCCACTGGCGTGGAATCGCCATGCTCTCCAGTTTGTTTGCCAGCTGGGCTTTTAACTGCGCGACATATTTCGCCTTCCCGACCTTGATCAGTTCTGCACGCGCAGCTTCGCTCAGCACCACGACTGCGGCAAGCATCTGGCGATGTTCTTTGGCATAGACCAGTACATGGCTGTGCTGCACACCGTCCACGCTCAACAGACTTTGCTCAATCGCATCCAGGCTTAAACGCTTTTCTTCCAGCTTGATAATCCGGTCCAGACGCCCGAGTAAAGTAAAGGATGATTTCGGATTCTGGGACTCGGTTAATTCGACTTTATCACCCGTCATAATCCAGTCCTCGGTATAGGCATGGTTGGCACGAACCATCAGTTCATGCTGTTGCCCTGTAGCAATTTCAACATTGGCAAAAGGTGTCCAGAAAGCATCATCGGCCTGGCGATGGGCAATCCCCCCGGTTTCCGAACTGCCAAACACTTCCGTAATGGGACGGCTCAGATAAGGACGTACGCCTCCATCCAGTTTCCCGCCAGATGAATAGACCATCAGACAGTCTTGCAGCAACACGTCATTGGTCCAGCGTTTTAATAGGGCCGGACTGGAAATCACATAATTGGGGTGCTGGAATCCAGCAATTTTTTGCTGAAGATCAACTACATGTTCAGGAAAAGCCAGCTGCTGGGCGTAAAAACTGCGACCACTTGCCAAAGGCCAGAGCAATTTAAATAACAAGCCGTAGATATGCTGATGACTGACAGTCGCAATGGCGATTGCAGTAGCTGGCAGGCTAAAACTAGCCTCCAGCCCGGCCACTTCATTCAATAATTGCTGCAAGGTCCGCGGGATTTTCTTGGGTTGACCAGTCGAACCGGAGGTATAAAAATAGACCTGAGCCTGTTTTAAAAATGCCTCGTCCAGATTTAACTGAATGGCATCAGGGTCATGCTGTAAATCCAGGCGTTTTAAAAAATAAATCTGTTCAGCTGCCAGTTGCCGTTCCAGCTCACTGACCCGGTGCGGAGGCAATACGACTTGCTTACCAGCTTGCAATGCCGCGAAAAGGAGCACCAGGAACTCATAACTGTCCTGTTCCCAGAGTGCCCAGACGGGTGCGCTTAACGGCTGAATCTGTGCCGCCTGCTGTTTTACATCCTGCCAGAACGCCTGAAAAGAAACCGAGGTCAGATCAGCGTTTACACAAAGCAAGTGTGTTGAATTGATATGGTGCTTAAAATGACAAGACATACGCATTCGCTAATAATTCTATAGTGCTATATTTGCTGCTGATGCAGACGTTGCTGCCGCTTGCGCAAGATATATTCCCCAAGTAACAGACATCCCATGAGTACATAGGAAATAAAACCGTTGTAGATCACCCAGATCCGTATCTGTGCCCAGTACACGGTATAGAGGGCAATGGCGGCATTTAAAATAAAAAATCCACACCAGACCATAGTCACCTTGCGTGTCCAGGCTACGCCTTCAGCAGGTAAATCCGGCTCTGCCAGGCGGGCAAAACGCTCAATCATCGATGGTGGTCGCAACAGTGTACTGGCAAAAATCACACATGAGCCTATGCTCATCAAAACCGGATAGAGCTTTAACCAGTGCTGATCTTTTGAAATCAGACTGAGGCCACCACATAAAATTGCCAAGCCAGTCAACGGCCAGAGCAAAGTATTGCCTTTGCTGAGCAGTCGCAGTAGCCCCAAAACCATCAGCAATACACTGACCCAGACGAAATATCCCTGTGCCAGTCCATACCCCACTAAAAAGGGATAGAGCACCAAAGCGGTCAGCACTCCCCCTCTTAGCAGATGCTTCATGCAGCCGACATATTCTGGATCACCGTCACCACATCCTGAACCGTACGGACATTTTTAAAGTCCTCCGGGTTGACCTGCTTACCGGTCAGCTCTTTGATTTTCACCACCAGGTCAATGGCATCGATGCTGTCGACGTCCAGGTCTGTCATCAGGTTAGCGTCCAACTGCACACTTTCAGGTTCGATTTCAAAAAGCTCTTCCATCCACTCGCGCAGTTTTTCGAGTACTTGTTCTTGAGTAAGCATTACAACCTCTTATGCTGTTTGTTGTGCTTCTACCAAAGCCACCAGGCTTTGAATAGATTGAAAATGTTGTTTGGTCTCAGCAGATTCTGCATTCAAGTGAATGTTATAACGTTTTTTTAACGCCAAACCGAGTTCCAGAGCATCAATGGAGTCGAGTCCCAGACCATCACCAAACAAAGGCGCTTCAGTTTCAATATCATCTACGGTGATGTCTTCAAGCGCGAGAACATCAATAATCATTTGCTTTAATTGATCAGCAAGATTGCTCATTTTTCGATAACTCTTGGTTAAAAAACTGCTGTAATTTTTGACTCAGATGACGGACATTTTTCTGATTCACAGCAACATCATCCATCAGTTCATCAATCGTTAAGGCATTCAGTACCCGAACCTTGATATGAAAAGGCCGCGACGGAATGTGATACCACTTTTCATTTTTGGTCAATGTGGAAGGTGTACAGCTAATCATCACTGGCCGAATGGGGACACGGGCACGGAGCGCAATATTAGCAGCTCCACGCTGAAAGTCATTTAATTTCTGACCTTTGGCGGTGCGTGTCCCTTCCGGGAAAATCAGTAATGAAGCGGCCTGATCCTGTCCAAGGCGTGTGACACAGTCCTGGATAAACTGTTCCGAGCCGGCATTCAGGATATAGCCTGCATTTTGTACCGGTCCTTTGGTAAACGGATTGGCCCACAATGCCTGCTTGACCACACAGTTGGCACGTTGCATCAACCCGATCAGTACCACCACATCAATCAAGGTCGGATGATTGGCAATCACCAGTTCCTGGTGACTATTTTCCAGTTTTTCCAGCCCCTCGACTTCATAGCTCATGATGCCGAGCGTGACCATCATTTCGGTAAAACCTTTAAAACTCTGCTTGATCAGCTGCTGGGTTTTCTGCTGACGCAACTCCGGGTCTGACTCAGTCAGTTTAATAATGGGTGCAAGTAAACTGCCAATTGCGATACCGCCTACCCCAAAACTGGCAAAGCTAAAGCCCGTTGCACCCACACGCCAGACATAGTTGGCTTTTTGTTTAATCTGCTGTAGTTTCAACATTTTTGCCATACACGCTTGCTGTCTTCAATACCTTGCCAGAAAGCCTGAAAAGCTTGTGCTTCCTGGAAAGAGTATAAAGGTGTGGAAGAACTGGACAGCTGAATTGCAATATTAGGCTGCCCCAGGGAAACAACACTGGCCATAGAAAAAGCGTCAAAGGGCTGAAAATCTTGATAGACCGGCGGTAGCGCTTCGTCGTAATAGACTACTAGCACCCGCGCATCTGGGTGATCACAGGTCTTTAACCAGGCATAGGCTTCGATCAGGGCATCGTTCCAGCAACCGGCCAGACTGGTTGCAGGCGTCGCATCCTGACACAGAATAGAATACAGGCCTGAGATGGCATTATGTACAGAGGTTGAAAACTGAGTCGGTGAAGGTGTCTGATCCTGCAACACATCTTTGAGGATACTCAGGGTTTTGTGCTCATCCCCATATTGAGACACCCAGATAATATAATCGATATTTTCATCGGCCCGGGCCTGAATGGCGCTGTTCAAGGCAATTTTTGCGATGGCAGACAGACGACGGCGCTGCATGGCTGGAATCTTTTCCAAAGCCGGATAGGTGCTATTGGCCTGACTGTGGATCAGGTCAGACATATGGAGTTTGATCATGTGCGCCGATCCTCACCACTTAAAATGACACAAACAATAGACTGAATTTTTGAGTGGGCGAATTATACCATTGGTTATGTTTTTGCAACAAAAAATATATTGCATGTTATCAAACATCTATAAATGTAATTTTTTTCTGCTATTTATTTTGCTGTGTCTAGCCCTTCAACCCCATAGCAAAAAGCCCACCAATATATGGTGGGCTTTTGAGCGACTGATCAAGGAAAAAATTAGCTGCCTTGCACCAGACGGCGGGCACTGATAATACCAGGTTGTTGCTCCAGGCGAGCCAACAGCTTGGACAGCTGCGCCAAGCCTTTCACTTCAATCAGGAGTTTCATATTGGCAATGCCATCTGACTCTGAAATAGTATTGACCTGACGGATATTGATCTGATCAGAAAAGATGACCTGGGTCAGATCTTTGAGCAGACCACGTCGATCATAGGCTTCCACCACAATCTGCACACTTTGACCACGGGTGGGCTGCATTTCCCAATCCGCCTCGACTGCACGTTCTGGCTCCTGAGAAATCATCCGTACATAATCCTGACAGGCGACTTTATGAATGCTGACACCACGATTCAGGGTAATATAGCCACCGATGGATTCACCATGTACCGGCTGGCAACACTGCGCCACATGCAGCTCCACATTATCCAGGCCATCAATCAGAATACCATGGGCCGATAAGGTATGGCTGGCACGCGGATTCAGTGCTGGTTTCAAGACCAGCTCCGGCTCATCCTGGTCCAGGTGCATATGACGGTTAACCTGATTAATCAGGGCATGCAGACTGATATCACTATTGACGATACCAATCAGAATATCTTCACCACTCTTCACATTAAAGTGGCTACAATAATCCCCCAGGTCAATCGATTTCGGGTGAATCGCCAGACGTGACAATTCTTTATTCAGAATCTCACGGCCCACTTCCAGGTTTTTGCTGCGATCCTGCTGACGGAACCAGTGACGTAACTTGTCTCTTGCGCGGGCGGTCTTGATATAACCCAGTGAGTTGACCAACCAGTCCCGGTTCGGTTCACGATCTTTCTTGGTCAGAATCTCAATCTGTTCACCGGTTTTCAGGGTATAGGTCAGTGGCACATAGCGCTGGTTGACCCGTGCTGCATAGCATTTATTGCCGACTTCGGTATGCACATGATAGGCAAAGTCTAGCACGGTAGAGCCGCGCGGCAACTCCTTGATATCACCATCACGACTGAACACATAAATTTTTTCAAAACCTTCAAAGTCCTGAATCTGCTCGATATCTTCAGCACTGTCTTCATCGTCTTTATGCGCACTGGCATCATTACGTTCCTGATAATGTTCCAGTACCGCACGTAAAGAATGTAAACGATGGTTAAAGGAGTGATCGGTGGTTTTCGATCCTTCCTTATAGTTGAAGTGTGAACATACCCCGAGTTCCGCCTCTTCATGCATCGTCTTGGTCCGAATCTGCACTTCCAGCGACTTGTTTTCTGCAATCACTGCAGTATGCAAGGAGCGATAACCGTTGGCTTTCGGGTTAGTAATATAATCATCAAATTGATGCGGGATATGACGCCAGATCTGATGTACGATGCCAAGACTGTGATAGCACTCAGGTACACTATTGACCAATACCCGTACTGCACGAATATCATAAAGCTGGTCGAAGCTCAGGTCTTTGCTTTTCATTTTCCGGTAAATCGAATAAATGTGCTTTACCCGGCCATTAATTTCAGCTTCGATGCCGTGCTCAGCCAGCTCATTACGCAATTTTTCAATCACGAACTGAATGTACTGTTCACGCTCCAGGCGTTTTTCATTCAGTAAAGACGCAATTTCTTTATAACGTTCCGGTGCCAGATAGCGGAATGCCAGATCTTCCAGCTCCCACTTCAGCTGGGCAATGCCAAGCCGATGCGCCAGCGGTGAGTAAATGGTTAGAATCTCACGGGCGACCCGCTCCTGACGGTCACGCGGCGAAGTGGCCAGCTCGCGCAGCGCATAAGTACGTTCCGCCAATTTAATCAGCACAACCCGAACATCTTCTGTAACCGAAATCAGCATCTTGTAGATGCCGGACAAATGTTCACGCTGGTTATTATTGAAGTGATCTTCTAAACGCTTGTTATTTTCAATCAGTTCAGACAGCTTACCCATGGCCAGCGTGCCTTTGACCAGTGCATGCACCTGCTCGCCGAATTTTTCCAATACCTCTTGCAGCGAGGTTACCCCTTCACGCACGGAACGGTACAGCATCGCAGCGGAGAGGGTATCTTCATCAACATGCAAATGGGCCAGAATATCCGCCATTTCAACACCGGTATGAAAGGTATTGGAACGGTGTTGAACGGTGGTTTCAAGCTCTTTTTCTAAGGTTAAATGGGCAACTTCTTCGAGCTGCTCCAGGGGGTCTCTATCTAATATGCTTCTGACACGATCTAACCATTCGGTCAGATCATGTTCGGCTTGATCGGCATGCTCAACAGTCGTTTCCTGTGACAACTCGTTCAGTCGTCCAGGTAATTGCTCACGTACTGTGACCATACCACTCTCCTACTTTTATATACATCATCGCTTTAATCGTTTATTTCATTTTGTTTTTCGAACAGGGCAATCGACTCAACATGACCGGTGTGGGTAAACATATCCATGACACCTGCCTTGCTTAAGCGATAACCCTGTTGTACCAGCAATCCGGCATCTCTGGCTAGAGTTGCTGGATTACACGATACATAAACGATTTTTGTTGCACCAAACTTAGGCACATATTGCATGACTTCTTCTGCACCAGAACGCGGTGGATCAATCAGCAAGGCATCAAAGCCCTGTTTTGCCCAAGCCTGGTGCGAAAAGTCCTGAGTCAGGTCCTGAGCATAGAAGGATAAGTGTGCCATGCCATTCAGTCTGGCATTTTCGGCCCCACGTTGCACCATCTCTTCACTTCCTTCAACGCCAACAACGCGACCACTTGCACCGACACAGCGCGCTAGAGGCAAAGAGAAGTTGCCTAAACCAGAAAACAGATCCAGGACCCTTTCACCACTCTGTAGCTGTAGCAAATCACATGCCAGACGAACCATTTGCGGGTTGATGGTTGAATTCACCTGAGTGAAATCGAGCGGACTAAAACCAAATTCCACGTCAAACTCATCTAAACGGTAATGCAGACGTTCAGGTAAGTCTGGCTGATCCATACGGTTCAGCTGATTTTCCCCGGCCGGCTGAATATATAACTGCCATCCTTTCTTTAACGCAAATTCGCGTAAAAGGTTGACATCGCGTTCAGTTAAATTTGCAGTTTCACGAATTACCAAGGCAATTTCTGTATCACCCATGGCTAATTCTATATGACCCACGTCAGCCTTACCATTTAGACTTTGGAGCAATTGTTTAAGACGTGTAACCGATCCAAACTCACGATCCAGAATCATACAGCGATCAATCGAGGTCAGTTTATTACTTTGATTTTCACGAAAACCGACGACCAGCTTGTCTTTCGCCGGCAAATAGCGCACCCCGATCCGCGCCTTGCGACGGTAATCTTCGCGCTGTGAACGCAGCGGTGGCAACCATTCATCCGGCTGGATACCCGCAAAATGCTGCAGATGTGATTGCAGTACCTGCTGTTTCAGCTCAATCTGGGCATCTGGCGCAATATGCTGCATATTACAGCCGCCACAAATACCAAAATGCGGGCAGGCCGGCTGTACCCGAATCTGCGAAGCTTCGCTTAATAATTCGATTGAATCTGCTTCTTCTAGTTTTTTTACTTCACGGCTAATGCGGGCCCGCACGGTTTCACCCGGTAAGGCATAACGGATAAAGACTTTTTTGCCCTGCTTTTCGGCTGGATGCTCTGGATGCGAACCATAGTGAGCAATGCCACGTCCCTCGTGTGATAATGACTCAACCTTGAAAATATACTCGGGTTGCTGCTTGGGCCGTGGTTGAGCTCGATGTTTCATGAAAACCTAATGTGTGGGGATGGAAAAATCAAAACGGGTAAATTCAGTCCGCTGTGAAGTGTCACGCCAGACTGCTAAAAAATCTGCATGCTGCGGTTGCGTATGCAGGTATTGAATCGTGCTTTGTACCAGGTGCTGATAATCAGGCAGTAATAGCTGCCCTTTTAGCAACAGCCAGCGAATATAGACCAGCCAGGTATTCAGCACATCACCTTCGCAATAGCTGGTGAGTTTGCTCCACTCCTGCTGACGGACATATTCCGGCACATGATAGCCACCGTCACCGCGCTTGCCTGGATAACCCAGTAAATGGGCAACATCGTCCAGTTTCTGGAAATGCCGCGCATGAAACATGGCCATCACATCCATTAAATCAACATGGCGCTGGTGATAGCGATTCTGATAGTTATTATAACGCTTTTGGCTATCGATTTCGCCCTGATCGAACAAACTCGGCGCAGACAGACCATGATACATGGCCCGATATAGAATCACTGGCAAATCAAATTGTGAACCATTCCAACTCACTAGCGTAGGATGGCGTTTGTCAAAAATCGATAAAAATTTTCTGAGAATTTCAGCTTCTGAATCATGTTCCCGACTAAAGGAAAATAGTTTGATGCCCTGTTCATCTATCCAGAGTCCAGAAATACAGACAATTTCATGCAAAGGCAAACGCTGGAAGTCTGCACCGGACTCCTGACGGCGTAATTTAGTCAGCGCCTGATCCAGACTTGCTTCCGGCAGATCCAGTCCGAACAGATGCGCGCCTGACTTCAGGTCAGTTTGGGTTTCGATATCAAACGTTAAAACAGGCAAGCGCATCTAGACAGTACTCAGCAATTATTCAGGATCTTGTACAGAGAATAGCCCGGTAGACAGATAACGGTCGCCACGGTCACAAATAATACACACGATCACGGCATCAGGATTTTCCTCTGCCAGCTTGATCGATGCCCAGACCGCACCGCCAGACGATGTACCCGCACTGATGCCTTCTTTCTGCGCCAGCTTGCGCATGGTGCGTTCTGCTTCAATTTGTGGAATATCGATAATACGGTCAATACGGCTGCGGTCAAAAATCGTTGGCAGGTATTCTTCTGGCCAGCGGCGAATACCGGCGATACTTGAACCATCGGAGGGTTGCAGACCCACGATCTGGATATCCGGGTTCATTTTTTTCAGGTATTTAGACACACCCATAATGGTACCGGTGGTACCCATTGAACTGACGAAGTGGGTAATCTTGCCGCCTGTTTGCTGCCAGATTTCCGGACCGGTGGTCAAATAATGTGCTTCGACATTATCCGGGTTACCGAACTGGTTCAGTACCAGCCCTTTACCATCTTTTTCCATTTGCAAGGCCAGGTCACGTGCACCTTCCATGCCCTGCTCTTTGGTCACTTCAAGCAGTTCGGCGCCATAAGCACGCATGGCATCCTTACGTTCCTGGCTCATATTGTCCGGCATGATCAGCTTCATGTGATAGCCGCGCATCGCTGCAACCATGGCCAAAGCAATCCCCGTATTTCCACTCGTCGCCTCAATCAAGGTATCACCCGGCTTGATCTGTCCACGCTTTTCCGCTTGCATAATCATATTATAGGCTGGACGGTCCTTGACCGAACCTGCCGGATTATTGCCTTCGAGCTTTGCTAACACTGTCGCTTGAGTGTGACGAGCCAGACGCTGCAAACGCACCAGTGGCGTTTTGCCTACATAGTGGTCCAGTAAAAATTCGTCGGCTTGAAAATCAGGGGTGGTATTACTCATTATGTGCACCTATGTCGAGGTGCGGCTATTGTATGAAAATTTGCATTTCCCTGCACCCATTTAACGGGTCTTTTTCAGAAAACTGTATAAAACTCAGCCAGCACGGGCAAAAAAACTAAAAATTATCTGTCAGGTCAGTCACTTATTAAAATACGCAAGTCCTCTCTCTGGCTCATCCTGCATGATGCTTAACAGCCAATCCATACGCTGCTTGGCATCTTCATGTACTAGCAGCGGAATGGGCCGAACAGTAGCGCCTGACATTATTTTTATAGGGACCATATGAAAAAAACTGCTGAAATTTTAACTGTCGATTTAAAGCATGCTAATATGCGAGCATAAGGAAAATACTGCTTCTATCATGCCAACTATCAATAAAAAGCTGTTTAAACGTCTACACTTAAATCATGCTTATGGTCAGCTGATTGCACTGATCTTCGTGCCGATCACCATTTTGGCCTGTGTAGGAGCAGCCTTGGTTTTGACAGAAACCTCCAATGCCGCCCGTGCCCAGCAGAAACAGATGGCCATCGCTATCATGACCCGTTTTCAAGCCACGGCCGAATCAGCCCTGGATATCGTCAATTACGCTCCTTGGCAATATGAGCAGGCGCGTAATGCCATGCAGAATATGCTGAATGAAAAGCATCTGATCCGCGCTGCCATCATCACGCCACAGGGGAGAAACAAAATCGGGATTGGATTTCAGGATCAAGCCCCCTGGCCAGCCTTCCAGCAGGAAGCCGCTTTTGTCGGTCCGCTGCTGTATCAGAAAAGTCATATTTTTGCGGTACGAATCAATAGTAATACTGGCAATCCAGGCTGGCTGGCGATTGAACTGGATAACCAACCTCTAGAAATTGCCCGCTATCGGGTCATGATCGTGCTGATCGCCACCGGTCTGCTCACCCTGCTCTTGTTGCTACTGTGTCTCAATTTCTACTCACGGCGCTGGATTGCCCCGATGTATGAAATTCGCATGCAGTTACAACGCTTAAATGCCGATAACCTTGACCAGCATATGGTAATCAACAGTACCGGGGAGCTGCGCCTGTTACAACGCGACATTGCCAATGTGGTCAAACGCCTGCATTTCAGCTTTCTGGAACTGCGCGAACATACCGAACAGACCGAAGACGATTTACGCCGCACTCTGGATACCTTAGAAGTCCAGAACATTACCTATCGTCAGGCACGCGATCAGGCAATCTCGGCCAACCAGGCCAAATCGGTCTTTCTGGCCAATATTTCGCATGAGTTGCGCACCCCACTAAACAGTATTGATGGCTTTATTCATCTGCTGCTGCGTCAGGGCAATCTCAGTAACGAGCAAAACCTGTATTTACAGACCATTCGTAAATCCTCTGCGCATCTGCTGGCGCTGATTAATGATGTCCTGGATTTCTCCAAAATTGATGCCGGCAAGCTGGAACTGGAAACCGCAGAGTTTGATCTGGAAGAAGCCATTTTTGATGTCATGGATATGCTTTCACCTTTGGCCGCACAGAAGCATATTGATATGGCTTTTTACTATGCCGACAATGTGCCGAAATTTGTCATTGGCGATGTGCTGCGTTTTAAACAGATTCTGACCAACCTGATTTCAAATGCGATCAAGTTCACTCCAGATGGCGAGATCATTGTCCGTGCCCGGATGGAACACGATGATATCGGCCAGTGTCTACTGCATTTTAGCGTACAGGACAGTGGAATCGGCCTCAGTGGAACAGACCGCAAAAAACTGTTTGAGTCCTTCTCGCAAGGCGATACTTCGGTGACACGTCAGTTTGGCGGTACCGGTTTAGGCCTGGCTATTTCCAAACAGCTGGTACAGCTGATGCAGGGTCAGATCGGTTTTGAGGACAACCAGGAACGCGCGCCGACTGAAAAAGGCTCAACCTTCTGGTTTACCGCGCAATTCCAGGTCAATGAAGAAGATTTCATTGAACATCCAGATTTTAGCCAGCTAAGCGTGGTCTCTTATCTGGCTCATCCAGCGACAGCCAATGTACTGCGGCATTATCTGGAAAACTATCAGGTTCAGCATATTGAATGCGCCTCTATTCTGGATCTGTTCAGTCGACTCAACCATCTCAAAGACGCCAGTGAAAACACTTGGCTGATTGTTGACCACGGTGGAGATGGTCAAGCCTTATTAAGAGAAATTCGTACACGTTATCATAGCAATCTGGCGGTCTATGGTTATCAGATGCAATTGGACCCGAGCATGTTGAATGAGTATCGTGCCCGTGCGTTGTATCAGCCGCTTAGCCGCAGTGCCCTTATCCAGCTGCTGGATAACCAGCCGGTGTTTGAACAAGATGAGCATCAAGGCTTTAACGGACAGGGGCTGCATGTGCTGGCTGTGGATGATCATTTACCTAACCTGATTGTGCTTGAAGCACTCCTGGGTGAACTCAATGTCACCATCACCAAGGCTACCAGTGGTCAGGAAGCCATTGATATTATCCAGCAGCGTTATAACGATACGCTTAGTCCTTTCGATCTGGTCTTTATGGATATCCAGATGCCCGTCATGTCAGGTATGGACACGACACGCGCCATACGTTCGCTGGAATCTACTTTTGAAAATCACCAGCGTCTGCCAATTATTGCCCTGACTGCCCATGCCCTCTCGGATGAGAAACAGAAACTGCTGCAAGGCGGCATGGATGACTATGTCACCAAACCGATCCAGATCGAACAGATTATCCAGATCCTGACCCAGTGGACCACAGAAAGTTTCCGCAAGGTTCCGGTTCTGGAGCGTGCCAATGTGATTGATGCGCTGGATAATAACGTACTTGACTGGCAGCAAAGCCTGCAACTGGCAGCCAACAAAGAAGACCTGGCGATTGATCTGCTGAAAATGCTGATCGATAGCTTTGCCACAGAGCTGGAGGAAATCCAGCAGCTGATTGAACTGGAAGATTTCCCGCAGCTGGAGCATGTCCTGCATCGTCTCTACGGCGCAACCCGCTATGTGGGTACGCCGAATCTGCAACAGGTGACAGGCAGCTTTGAACAGTTTGTTTCTACCCTGCGTAAAGAACGCCGTAAAGCCGATGAATCCTTTGTTCAGGAAGTCCTGAACCGTTTTGATGAACTGAAGGTGGCAATTGAACAGGTAGAGCATGCGGCACAGCAGATCCTCAACAAGCCGGTGAACTAAAGTACAGGCTGCGCACAATCACAAAGCGTGACTTAAGTGTCATGCATGTCATTCAGCAGCCATGCTATGCTCAAGCCAATAAGAATGAAGGATTTAACCATGTCACTGGTTCGTTTAGAAAAAAATAATGGCATCGCTACGGTTACTTTAAACCGTCCAGATAAACGCAATGCAATGAGCTTTGCTTTACTCCGTGAACTGGTTGCACTGGCCAAGCAGATCAGACAAGATAAAAGCATCCGCTGTGTCATTCTGACCGGTGAAGCGCAGGTGTTTAGTGCCGGAATTGATCTGGCAGACCTGAATAATCCGAAAAATCGTGCCTATGCGGCATGGGAGCTGCTCAAACCTGGTCAAAGCCTGTTTCAAAAAGCCTTTCTGATCTGGCAAGAACTCCCTGTACCGGTGATTGCGGCGCTAGAAGGCTATTGCTTTGGTGCAGGAATGCAATTGGCCTTAGCTACTGATATTCGTATTGCCCACCCTGACACCCAAATGTCAATTATGGAAAGCCGCTGGGGTTTGGTACCGGATATGGGCCTCAGCCGTTCTTTAAAAGGACTGATCGGGCTTGATCTGGCCAAAGAACTCACCCTGACCGCGCGTATTTTTGATGGCCAATATGCCCAGCAAATTGGCCTCGTTACCCATGTTGATGCTCAACCACTGGCAAAAGCACAGGCTTTGGCTGAAGAAATGTTGCAGCGCTCGCCAGATGCCTTGATGGCCTCTAAATATGTACTGGATGCCATGGAACATCAGCCCAACAAATCGCTACGCATGGAAAAAATCTGGCAGTTAAAGTTATTGCTGGGCAAAAACAGTCTGCTGGCCCGGAAAAAGGATAAAAATCCTGAGGTGCAATTCCAGCCGCGCCAGTATCGCTAACAGCAGGTCATTAATTTACAAGCAGGATATCGCATGCCGTTTGATCAACACTATAAAATCGCCTTTCTGGGCATGGGCCTGATGGGGAGCCGTATGGCCAGTCGCCTACTGGCAGCGGGCTTTCAGGTCGCAGTCTGGAACAGAAGCCCAAATGCTTGTGATCCACTGCTCGCTCAAGGGGCTGAATTATTACAGCTGGATCAGATTGCAGATTATCCGCTTGTGCTTACCTGTCTGGCTGATGATGCTGCAGTGCAAGCTGTCTATGCACAAATTGAGCCTGATCTCATTGCCAAGCAGGTCATTGTAGATTTTTCCAGCCTGTCGGTACAGCAAACCCTAGAACTGGCTCAGCGCGCACAGGCCAAACAGGTCAGCTGGATTGATTCTCCGGTCTCTGGCGGGACTGCCGGTGCCGAACAAGGCACGCTGGTGGTCTTTGCCGGTGGCGATGAACAAATGATTAGCACCTTAAAGCCTGTTTACGAGGTGTTATCGCAGCGCGTGACCCGCATGGGTGATTCCGGCACGGGCCAGGCCACCAAAATCTGTAACCAGCTGATTGTCGCAGCAAATAGTACCTTGATTGCCGAAGCTGTGGCCTTGGCCGATCGTGCCGGTGTCGACACCACCCTGCTGGCACCTGCACTGGCAGGCGGCTTTGCCGACTCCAAACCCTTCCAGATTCTGGCCCCACGCATGGCGACTCACACTTTTGAGCCAGTACAATGGAAAGTTCAGACCTTATCTAAAGATTTAAACAATGCTGTGCAACTGGCTGCCGTACATCACCTGAAGATTCCGGTGGCGTCTCAGGCCTTATCCCAGCTGCAAGCCCATCAGGCAGAAGGCTATGCCGAAGCAGATCTGGCGACCGTGATCCAGCATCTGCAGTAAATAGGTTGGTATTCTTTTCACGGTATAAGGAACTTCATATGTTAAAACTCGCAGTTAACCTCTCCATGATCTTTACCGAAGTTTCCTTGCTGGAGCGCTTTGCCCTGGCCCGTCAGCACGGTTTTGATCATGTCGAAATCCAGTTTCCATATGAACTGAGTATTGCCCAGATACAGGAACAGCTGGATCGGCATCAACTTAGCCTGTGCCTGATGAATGTGCCTGCAGGTGATTTAATGCAAGGGGGTCATGGTCTCGCCGGCATTCCAGGTCAGGAAGTTGAGTTTCATCACGCCCTGCAACAAGCGCTTGAATATGCAACCGCGCTGAAAGTACCCAGCGTCAATATTCTGGCAGGCAAACAGCCCTTAGATAGCGATTTGCTGCCTTGTCTTAAAACGCTGGCAGACAACCTGAAAATGGCCTGCTCGATGCTGTCCGATCAAGGCATTCAGCCGGTATTTGAAATGATCAATGGCACAGATATGCCGCGCTTTCTGCTGCAGAATGTCGCTCAAGCACAGGAAATGCTGGAAGCCGTGAATCATCCTGCCTTAAAGATGCAATACGACTGTTACCATATGGCCATGATGGGTGAAGATGTGCTCGGTGCTTTACAAGAAAATATTGAATCGATTGGTCATATCCAGTTTGCTGACCATCCGGGACGTCATCAGCCCGGCAGCGGTTCGATCAATTATGCGGAAATTTTTCAATGGTTAGGAAATAGCTCTTACCAAGGCTTTGTCGCCGCAGAATACCGTCCATCTAAAGATTCAAATAGCTCATTTGACTGGAAAGACTCGCTGATTTAAATTGTTTACATAATAAACAATCCGTCAATTTGAATTTTCGGGTCAAAACCGCTATATTAGACAATGCAATAATTGTTAGGAAATTATACCCCCCATGAATTTAGAACCATCGCCCAGCGCTTCTAATTCTCACGATCTTATTATGAATTCTCAATCTCAAGCTGTACAAGACTGCTTAAAAGTTGTACATGCTGCACTTGATGATGTAAAAGCCAAAGATATTGTTGTGCTTGATGTTAGCGGTATCAGCAATGTTGCCGATGCAATGGTCATCGCCAGCGGTACATCTACCCGTCATATCAAATCTCTTGCGAATAATGTTGCTGAAGAAGCACGTAAAGCTGGCTTCCGTCCGCTTGGTATTGAAGGCGAACGTGATGCTGAATGGATCCTGCTCGATCTTGGCTATGTGGTAGTTCACTGCATGCTGCCGACAGCACGTAAATTCTACGACCTAGAAAGCCTGTGGAGCAACAGCACCAACTCTGTTGCCTAAACCGAATATTCCCAAAAGCGACCCATCGAGGTCGCTTTTTTATGCGGGTCGCATGTATCTCTGACGCAAGACGGAGCTGAAGCAGAGACTGAATATTTACTCACTCCACCAATGAAATCCCCTTCATCCCTCTGTACACAACTTGAGTAAAATCAGCTCACCAAATTTTAATCTCGGTGAGCACAGCAAAATAAAACACCACCCGAAGGTGGTGTTTTATTTTGCCTCAGCGCTCTTGATCAAAGAGCCAGGATCTTAATTAGTGACCCGTACCATTAATGGCTTTGGTCATATCTTCCACCACTTTCTTGGCATCACCGAAGATCATCATGGTCTTGTCATTATAGAACAAGTCATTGTCCAGACCCGCATAACCGGTTGCCATAGAACGCTTGATCACCAGAATGGTACGTGCTTTATGCGCTTCCAGAATTGGCATACCATAAATTGGTGAGCTTGGATCGTCTTTTGCTGCCGGATTAACCACGTCATTGGCACCAATCACCAGAACCACATCGGTTGCCGGAAAGTCAGAGTTGATCTCATCCATTTCCAGAATATCTTCATAAGGCACGTCTGCTTCAGCAAGTAATACGTTCATATGACCTGGCATACGACCAGCAACTGGATGAATCGCAAAACGTACCGTTACGCCCTGCTCTTTTAACAGGTTGGCCAGTTCTTTGACCGCATTCTGTGCACGGCCTTGCGCCATACCATAACCTGGCACAATCACTACACTATCGGCATTCGACATCAAGAAACCGGCATCATCTGCAGAACCTGAACGATGGTTACGTTGTACTTGCTCACCCGCACCTGCTGTCGCAGTTGCTGCACCGCCCATCGCACCACCAAACAAAACGTTGATGATTGAACGGTTCATGGCTTTACACATGATGTAAGACAGAATCGCACCCGAAGAACCGACCAGCGAACCAGCCACGATCAGCATGTTGTTTTCTAATGTAAAACCAATCCCGGCTGCGGCCCAGCCAGAGAACGAGTTCAGAAGTGATACTACTACTGGCATGTCACCGCCACCGACCGGGGCAATCCATACCCAGCCGAAGACTAATGCCAGACCGGTCATCGCCCAGAACGAGGTCATATTGCCGGTCAGGAAGAAATGAATACCAAAACCAAGCATTGCAATAAAGATCAAGGCCTGGACCGGTTTCACCCACACACCTGAAATGGTTTTCGCCCATTTTTTCGCAGCCAATTTACCATACGCAAATACAGATGCAGTAAAGGTAATCGCCCCCACAAAACAGCCGACAAACAGTTCAAACAGATGAACTTTGCTCATTTCATGGAAATTGACACCATTGGCCGCCAGTAGATCTGGGCCCAGTTCGATCAGCTTGTTGTTATGGATAATTGCCGCAATCGCAATCAGTACTGCAGATAGACCCACCAGCGAGTGCATGAGCGCCACAGTTTCTGGCATTTGGGTCATCGGCACTGTACGTGCACGGGCAATACCGACAATTGCACCCAAGACCATTGCACCGACGATCATCCAAATCACCGGATTATCTGCGACAAAGAACGTGGTCAGTACCGCAATCGCCATCGCGAGCATACCGTAACGGTTACCAGCAATTGCGGTTTTAGGTCCAGATAGGCCACGCAGCGTCAAGATAAAAAGAATGGCACCAATCAGGTAGAACCAATTTGCATATTCACGAATGAATTCCATCGATTAGCCCTCTTTTTTCTTTGGTTTTGGTTTGAACATTTCCAGCATACGTGCAGTCACGGCAAAGCCACCAAAAATGTTAATACTGGCCAGAAATACTGCGACTGCCCCCAGTACGCTTACCACGTTAATGGTCTGGAAATCGACGCTACCTTCAACGCCTACCATCGGCAGACCCACCGTCTGGATCATCGCACCGACGATAATGATCGAAGAAAGTGCATTGGTTACCGCCATCAACGGCGTATGTAATGCGGGTGTTACTCCCCAAACCACGTAGTAGCCTACAAAGATGGCAAGGACAAAAATTGTAATTGTTTCAACCATGAGTCTTCTCCTTAACCACGCTTCAACAGCACTTGACCACCGTGAGTGACCAGTAAGGCGTTTTGAATTTCATCTTCCTGATTGATCGCAAAGTTTTTCTCGTTATCAAACAAGGTTTCTACAAAGTTGTAGACATTACGCGCATACAATGCAGAAGCTTCGGTCGATAAGGTTGCTGGAATATTCGGAATACCCAGAATCTTTACCCCATTTTCGGTGACAACCGTTTCAGCACATTTTGAGCCTTCGACGTTACCGCCAGTTTCAACGGCCATATCCAGAATCACCGAACCCGGTTTCATCTTGGCCACAGTTTCGGCCTTGATCAGACGCGGGGCATCACGGCCTGGTAATAGCGCAGTGGTAATCACGATATCGGCATTGGAAACGGCTTTATCAACGATGGCAGCTTGATCGCGGATGTATTCTTCACCCGGCATCCAGCCATAACCATTCTTCGCGGCATCCGCGGCTTTTTGCTGTTCTTCTGCAGACATTGGCACGTCTAGCCACTTACCGCCTAAAGATTCCACCTGTTCTTTTGCCGTAGGACGCAAGTCCGTTGCCTCTACCACGGCACCCAGACGTTTTGCAGTGGCAATCGCTTGCAGACCCGCCACCCCTACGCCCATGATCACCACACGGGCAGGCTTGACCGTACCCGCCGCTGTCATCAGCATCGGGAACATACGCTGGTATTCATTGGCAGCCAGCAGTACCGATTTATAACCCGCCAGGTTGGCCTGTGAAGACAGCACGTCCATGTTTTGCGCACGGGATAACGTCCGTGGCAACAGTTCCAAGGCAAATGCCGATACCTGCTGTGCCGCGAATTGGTCCAGCTCGGTGTTACGGTAAGGATCAAACATCGCCACTACTGTGGTATGTGCCGGCATTTTTTGAATTTCTTCACCTTTTGGTGCACGAACTTTCAAAATTAGCTGACTTCCAGTATAGGCATCATCTGTCATGGTGGCGCCAACCTGCTCATAAGCACTATCGATATAGGCAGCTTTTACCCCTGCACCACGTTCAATCACTACTTTATGACCAGCGCTGATCAATTTCTTTACTGTTTCAGGTGTCGCAGCGACACGATTTTCACCGACCACAGTTTCGGCTGGAATTCCGATCTGCATGAGCGTTCCTCAAGCTAGTTTTTCTTAAGTAAACATCGCGTCAACGATGCTTCCCCTCAGGATGTTTTTTTGTTGATTTTTGGATTCTAATCAAAGTTAAACAAATTACTACCTACTATTTATTTAATAAATGGCTACATTTTGAACTGCCAATTCATGTTTTTTTGTAAGCAAGTTGAAAGAAGCGACTTCTCAAGTTTTTTCCACCTTATGCAATAAAGCTGAATTTATGTGCAGAAAACAAACCGCGTGTACTCGAGTAGGGCTTCTTTCTAGCATTATTTTTTGCATATTTTGTTACATTGATTTTTCTGACAGATTTCTGCTGTTATTTCTAAGTTTTAACAGTTTCTTCAACCCTTGTAGAGCGGCTAGAAATCAAAGCTTGGAGGATCTTATCTATCCTGAATTGACCCTTCAGACATTTCTGCCCGTATTTTTGCTCTATAAATTTCAGTCTTGATTCAAAGATTTAAAATCAGTTATGCGACGCCTAAGAGGAGGATACCCCTCTGCTAAAATTGATCAAATTGACCAAGCGTTTATGCTTCTCCAGGCATCGCCAAGGTCTCTAACTTATTCGCTTAGAGCTTAAAAAAATTATTTGAATCATTTTTTATATTAATGTGAAAGACTGAAAAAACCTTAAAACGCACCATTTTTGAGCAATATTTCAGTTGAATATGGTTTGCTGGCACTTAAACTGGACAATGAACGACATGAAATGCACTGATTCAGCTCCTTTATGCGTTAGATTTTAGATTTGCAGCCAATCAAAGTTGGACTTTCATGGAAAAAAGCGCTTAAACCCGCCTGTCTCAGCAAGACATCAAGCCAAGTTTTGCATTATTTTTCTCTTATTCAACTGCTAGAATAATTTGGATCATGTACTGCTGCTCCGCTTAATCTCACTCGACTTAGGAATCCAATCTTACTTATGAATACTTCATTGGATATCAGCCAAAATCGACCTTTATTATGGCTGATGGCAGTGGCATGTGGCCTATGTGCAGGGGCGAACTATTATTGTCAGCCATTAATTTCCTCAATTCAGCAGACCTTTCAGATCGCAGAATCTCAGGTTGCACTGACGGTGACTTTTGCCCAGGTATCCTATGCACTGGGACTTTTATTTATTGTACCTTTGGGCGATATGCTCAATAAAACCAAACTGATTCCTTATTTAATGTGGGCCGCGGCTTTTGGCCTGATGATCTGTGCCACTGCAGTGAATCTACCAATGTTATGGCTGGGGACGATCATTGCCGGACTGTTCTCTGTTGCCGCACAAGTCCTGATTCCTTTGGCGGCCATGACCGTTAGGCCGGAAAAAACCGGTGAGGTGGTTGGTTTCCTGATGAGTGGTCTGCTGGTGGGTATTCTGTTGTCCACCAGTATCGCCGGCCTGCTCTCGGACCTGTTTCACTGGAAAGTTATTTATGCGCTGAGTGCTGTGGCAATGCTATTGCTAGGCCTTTATTTACGCGGCCAACTGCCCAGCTTGCCTAAGCTCCGGATCAGCTATTTCGATATTTTCCGCTCCATGGGCAAGCTGCTGGCAGAAGAGCCAAGACTGGCTTTGCGCTCCATGACGGGAGCATTTGCTTTTGCCGCAATGAGTATCCTGTTCTCCACCATTGCCCTGCTGCTCACCCAGCCACCTTTTAATCTGGCAGATGTCATGGTGGGACTGGTGACTCTGGTCGGTGTATTTGGTGCCTTATCTACCCAGCTGATTGGCAAATGGGCCGACCGTGGTTATATCAAGCTACTGACCTGCATCGGCTGTTTCATTCTGGCAGGAAGCTGGCTGTTTTTGTATTTTGGCAGCACCTCTCTGCTCAGTTATATTTTAGGCTATGCCCTGATTAACTTAGGCTTGGCCATGACGCATAGCTGTAACCAGAATGTGATTTTCCGCTTACGCCCAGATGCCAAATCCCGAATTAATTCAATTTATATGACCTTGTATTTTATTGGTGGCGCATGCGGTTCTGCCGCAGGTGTCTATGCCTGGCATCATGGTGGCTGGAGTACGAGCTGTTTAACCGGCCTCGGGTTTGCACTGGCGGCGGCTGGTTTTGCCTTATGGGACCAACGCCATCATCGGCATTCAGTCAAGCACCCAACTTGAGCTAGTTCACCTGTACCACCGGGTAAAAGGGTTGTCCACTGTCAGTGACTTCTGCATTTTCCAGCAGAATATACAAGAAAGCATGCAGCAAAGTAGAGAGCAGCCTACAACTGTCCTGCATCTGTTTACGATTCAAGACACTGGCATAGCTCACGCCCCCTTGCAGAATCTGCTGATGTAAAGTGGCTAAACGATGAAACAGAATTCTTAACAAGGTTAATGGATCTTTGTGCTGGAGCGCTGCCTGAACCTCCTGCTTTTCTTGCCTGATGGCTGCATGACAACTGTCCCGACTAATTTTGCCATGCTGATAATCCCAAAAGTAAGGGGTCATATAAGTGTTATCCAGCAGGCCTTGTAGTGCCGCACTATGTTTATCCCAGAGAATCAGGATAATTCTTTTTTCCTGATCCCCGGCATGTAGATGTTGAAAAAAAAGTTCCAGATCTTGCTGCTTCAGCCGTTCACTGGTTTCCCGGCCATACAGCGCATTTAAACTGATCCACAGACTGATGAACTGGAAGTCATAATCATGTTCGAGCTCAATACTTTTTTTTAACCAGCTCAAGGCACGTTGAATTCGTAAATTAAAAGCTTCTGAATAATGCACTTTTGTTGTTTTAAAAATTTCCTCCAGCAACATCATTATTATTCTCCTTTTTCTCTTGTTTTCTTCATCTTATACGATTTTTGGAGCGAGTAAATCCTCTCTTGGTCGAAATGTTTTTAAATATAGTGGCAGATCAAACAGAGAGGCTGAAGCGTGATACTTCTTGGTGTGCTGCCATGAAGCCTGATTATTTTTATGCTAATATTGCACCCTCTTTGACTGGGCTGCAGATGCTAGCAGCTGCCGATTTGCAGATTTCCCAGTACATCGTGTCTCTTCCATCTTAGACTTAAGGCGTGATTTTGAATGACTGAGCTCAAAACCCTTGAACAACTTCAACCTCGCATCAGTGTTGCGCCGATGATGGACTGGACCACCAAGGATTATCGTTTCTTTGCCCGTCTGTTTAACCCGAATATCATTCTCTATACTGAAATGGTGACCACAGGTGCCATCATTCATGGCGATGCCAAACGGCATTTAGATTTCAACCAAGAAGAACAACCGATTGTGCTGCAACTGGGTGGTTCGAACCCGAAAGAATTGGCACTGTGTACGAAGATGGCGCAGGACTGGGGTTATAACGAAGTCAACCTAAATGTTGGCTGTCCAAGTGACCGCGTCCAAAACAATAAGATCGGTGCCTGTCTAATGGCAGAGCCGGATCTGGTCGCCGAGTGTATTCATGAAATGCGCAATGCTGTCGATATTCCCGTGACCGTCAAGCATCGTATCGGGATTGATGACATGCAGTCTTATGAAGAAATGCTGCATTTTGTCGATACAGTTGCTAAAACCGGCTGTAATAACTTTATTGTGCATGCCCGTATTGCACTATTACAGGGTTTATCACCCAAAGAAAACCGTGAAGTTCCTCCCCTACGTTATGAAGATGTTTATCGTCTAAAACAGGATCGGCCTGAACTGCTGATTGAAATCAACGGCGGCATCAAGACCTATGCAGAAACAGTTGAACACCTGAAGCATGTGGATGGTGTAATGATTGGTCGTGAGGCTTATCATAATCCCTACCTGCTGGCTGAACTCGGTCAATTATGGAATCTGCAAGCAGCAGACCGTTTTGAGATCATGCAACAGATGCTGCCTTATATTGCCCAGCGCATGGCTGAAGGTGCGCCACTGTCAATTATTAGCCGTCATATTTTGGGCCTGTTCCAGAACCTACCGGGGGCACGCAAGTGGCGTCAAGCATTGAGTGGGGGTAATGCAAAAACCTTGAAAGATGTGGAAACAGCGCTGTTTAATATTCAGGAAGCGATGCAACGTACTGAAGAATATTTATTAGCGCAGCAAACATAAAATCTCTAAATGTCAAAGCACCCTGAGCGGTGCTTTTTTAATGGCTGGTTTGTATCAAACTTAGCGCGTATAGGCTGTAATATTACCCACCGGGATCGGTGCTTCGATCTGCCTGACACTCTCTTGCGTTGGTTGAAGATGAGTTTCCGGGAAGTTTTCCTGTGCCTGAAATAGTTGATTCTGAGTCTGTTCCTGTTCCAGCTGTAAAGACAAAGCAGCCAGCTCCTGTTCTAATTGTTGCTGGTAGTGCTGAATTTCAACTTCATCAATAAAGGCGAAAGCATCTTCTTCAAGCTGCCAGTTATAGCCCTGCTCGACCTGCTGAATATAGACCTGTAACGGATAGTCCTGTCCTTGATAGCGGACTTGTGCCAGCGCCTTAAACTGTTGACCTGAACGTTCGGTCACTTTGAGCTGCATGACCTGCAAACGGTAGGCACGATAGTCTGCACTGCTGTTAAATTCACGCTGCATCTGCTGCTGGATATTACGCGCCAGTTCATCAATAGAGATAAAATAACTGCATGCGGCCAATAAACCACTCAACAGGATCAGGCTGATTGTTTTCATAGCACCTCCAGGCCGCATGAAACATGCGACTGGGACAGAACACGGTCTAATTATTATCATTTTATTTTAATCATTTTTATCTGATCAGGATATCCTCCCAAAATGAACCATACGGCTATATTCGGGACTTGTTTTTATACGCTGATTAAAAACTACATTTCTCTCAATAAAAAACTATCAATAAAAAAAAGCCCTGCTAGGCAGAGCTTATTGATGAGCCATAAGATCAATACTTTAAAACATGTCATCTTGGCTAGGATCATGGTGCAAGGCATCATGCATCGCTTCAACCAACTGCTGAGCAATCTCCTGTTTGGAGGCTTTTTCCAAATCACGCTTATCGAGCTGATAGGCATCTGCAAAGAACACCGTCATGGCGTTTTCGTCTGACGCAAAACCGATATCCTGACGTGACACATCATTGCAGGCAATCATATCCAGCTTTTTCGCGACCAGTTTACCGGCTGCATATTCTTCGATATTGCGGGTTTCAGCGGCAAAGCCGACCATAAAGGGACGTTTTTCCTGTTGCGCAATGGTCGCCACAATATCCGGGTTTTTGATCAGCGCCACATTCAGCTCATCACCCGATTTTTTGATTTTGTGCTCAGCCACTTGTGCCACACGATAATCAGCCACCGCAGCAGTGGCGATAAAAATATCACAGCCCT
This sequence comes from uncultured Acinetobacter sp., assembly GCA_947627655.1. Classification (GTDB taxonomy): domain Bacteria; phylum Pseudomonadota; class Gammaproteobacteria; order Pseudomonadales; family Moraxellaceae; genus Acinetobacter. The sequence continues at coordinate 29,669 of CANQWW010000005.1, forward strand.
GTTCCAGCATCTTCAAGCTTTCATCCAGCATTTTAACCGCAGACGTCACATTTTTACGCTTCACTCCGTTAGGGGTATCCAGGCTGACTGGTCCTGCAATTAACGTCACATCTGCGCCCGCAGCATAACAGGCCGCTGCCAGCGCAAAGCCCATTTTCCCGGTTCTGTGGTTGGAAATATAACGGACCGGATCAATCGCTTCACGGGTGGGTCCTGCGGTAATCGTGACCCGCTTGCCTGCCAGCAGGCCGAATTTCTCGGCAATGGCACGCTGCGCTTTATGGAAGTATTCGGTCACCTGATGCGCCAGCTCTTCCGGTTCCGGCATCCGGCCGAGGCCAACATCTCCACAGGCCTGTGAACCAGCCTCCGGCATGATGATATGTACCCCATCTTCCATCAGGATGGACAGATTGCGTTGGGTCGCTTTCGCTGCCCACATCTGCTGATTCATCGCCGGTGCCACCCAGACAGGTGCCTTGGTCGCCAGATATAAAGTACTGAGCAAATCATCTGCCAATCCCGCAGCAAATTTGGCCAGAGTATCGCAACTGGCAGGCGCCACCAGTACCAGATCGGCCCAGCGCGCCAGTTCAATATGCCCCATACCGGCTTCAGCTTCAGGATCAAGTAAGGTGGTATGCACAGGATTGCCAGACAAAGCCTGGAACGTCAATGGTGTAATAAAGGCCTGTGCACCTTCGGTCATCACGACACGAACATTAAATCCGGCATCTTTGAGACGGCGGACCAGAATGGCACTTTTATAGGCGGCAATACCACCTGTCACGGCTAAAATGATATTTTTATGAGGAATTACACTTACGTCGAAGCTCACAAACAGGCTACCTTTGTGTTGCAGTGGCGCTCACAATAGCATTAAATAAGGTCATACCCAAGAGAGTCACCGGGTAGAAAAACCATAATTAATAATAAAAAAGTCTAATAAATATGAATTTCTCGATTAAACATTGGCCGGAGCAGGAACGGCCACGGGAACGCCTGCTTCAGGCGGGTCCACAAAGCTTATCCGATGCTGAACTGCTGGCGATTTTCCTGCGCTCCGGCTCACAGCAACACTCTGCGGTTGAACTGGCACGCCTCTTGATTCAGCATTTCGGTCATCTGAGTGACCTGCTGGATGCCCCCTTGGAAGAAATCTGCCAGTTTCATGGTATGGGCCTAAGTAAATTCACCCAATTAATGGCCGTTAAAGAGCTGGGACGGCGTTACGTCGCCGAACATTTGCGTCAGGATGCACTGGAACTCAGCCATTCTCGCAAGATTATGGACTATCTGCGTTTTGAACTGCTGGGCGAAACCCAAGAGGTATTTGCAGTCCTGTGTCTGGATGCCGGGTTAAGAAAGATCAGCTTTAAAAAAATGTTTTATGGTTCACTCAATGCCTGTGAAATTTCACTCAATCAGCTGCTACGTCATGCCATTCAGCAACAGGCTACGGCACTTGTGATTGCACACAATCATCCGCTTGGGGAAGCTCAACCGTCCGCGGCTGATATCCAGTTGACCCAGCAGATTGCCAAGGCCTGTCAACTGGTAGAAATCCGTCTGGTGGATCACTGTATCATTGCTCGGGAAGGCAGTTTCTCCTTTGCTGAGCAGCAACTCATCAAAACTATCTGAACGGCCAAGGATATGACTTGACAAAGCTGTGACAAGTTATGAAGATCATGAAAAAAATTGTGATGATTCCAATAAAATGATCGTACGTGACCAACCCAATATCTTTAAAGTGCTGTTTTCATGGCGAGGCACGATTTTACCGAAGGTCCTGCCGCCTTTAGGTGTGGTCATGTTGATTTCTGCTATTGTGGGCGGTTTATCTTATACGGATGTGGTCTATCTGCCTGACTTGCCTCTGGTCGGTTTTACCCTGATTGGTGTCGTATTATCAATTTTCCTTGGTTTTAAAAATACTGCCTGTTACGAGCGCTGGTGGGAAGCGCGTAAACTCTGGGGTATTCTGATTGCCAATTCACGTCATTTTGACCGCGATTGCCGTATATTGACTCAAGCACGGCGTGAACGGGTTATCCAGCATGTCATTGTTTTTGCCAATGTACTGCGTGACCGATTACGTCATCAGACCGCCAATCCGACTGAACTGGTCGAAACCAGTGGCCTGAGTCCACACGCCTTGCAACAATTGCATCAACAGGCGAATGCGCCGCAGTACACACTCAGTCTGATCCAATGGGAATTGATGCAGGCACTAAAAGAGGGTGAGATTTCTGACATCATCTATACTCAAATGAACCAGCATGTCGCCGAACTGAGTATTGTACAGACCGGTTGTGACCGTATCGCTACCACGCCCTTACCGTTTGCCTATTCCGTATTGCTCAACCGCACAGTTTATTTTTTCTGTTTCATGCTGCCTTTCAGTCTGGGCTCTACCCTCGGGATTATCACGCCCCTTCTGGTCGGAATTCTCGCTTATACCTTTTTAGGTCTGACGCATTAAGTTCGGAAATTGAAGAGCCTTTTGGCACACAAAGCAATGACTTACCACTCGATTCAATGGTACGGACTATTGAAATTGAGCTGCTTGGCACTTTGGGTAAACCCACACCACCGCCGATTCAGGCCCGTGATCATAATTTACTCTAATCAATCTAAACTCTGCCTGTGTGCCAGGCATGTATACAGGCCATTTCTTATAAAAACTAGTTCTTATACAAACCAAAGTGACTATGGATTTTTAAAAATGGATTTTTCACTGTATCCCCAACCTAGTCGTCGCTCATACTTGACTGCCGATACCATTCCCCATTCATTGAAGATGACAAAGCTCTGTCAACCTGATTCTATCCTACGGTCAGCGGAAACTCTCCCAAATCCCAACCTGACCTTCTCTGAGACTTGGAATACGACCCAGCTTGATCCAGGGCATATGATCACCATGAAAGTCACTACCCACCGAGACTTTTAACCCATGTTCGGCCAGCATCCGATCGACCATTTGCCGGGTAGAAGCTGGATCAACGGCTGGAGGCAACTCGACAGCATCTCCACCGAACTTGGCGAAAATTTCGATCAGATAACGGATATTGGTGGCTGACAAATCATAACGAGTCGGATGGGCCAGCACTGCAAAACCACCACTGGCATGAATGACCTGAATGGTTTCTTCCAGTCCCAAGCCATCAAACTTCACATAAGCCTTTTTGCCTTCCTTGATATATCTGTCAAAGGCTTGTTGTGGACGACTGACAATGCCCTTTTCCACCAGCGTTTTGGCAATATGCGTCCGCGTGACCCGATCCGGAATCTGCTCCACTTTAGCAACGACCTCCGGATAAATATCTTCACCAATTAAGGGCGTCAGTAATTCACAGATCTTTCGGGAGCGTTCCGCCCGAATGCGTTTCTGCTGCTCTAAAGCCTGTTGCAGAGGCTCAGGATTCTGGATATCCAGCGCCACAATATGCACACCATAGTTTTTTTTGGTGGCTGGACGTGACCATTGACTGGATATTTCCACCCCGGAAATGACCTTAATACTGTGATCTTTTGCCGCCTCCCGGGCCAGCGCTACACCGTCCATCGTGTCATGGTCAGTCAATGCCAGCGTATGGATAAAACTGGCCGCTGCTGCCTCTACCAGCTGTTGTGGACTCAAGGTTCCATCAGAAATATTGCTATGTGTATGTAAATCTACGCCGTGCATCACTATACTATGATATTTATTTGATCAGATTTAGATACTCTAACATGAAAGCACTTTTAGACTTTGTGCCCCTCATTATTTTCTTTTATTTATATAAGACAGTAGAACCTCAAGATACTAACCACCCACTGCTGCAACTGATTGGCTCAACTGGTGGGGTCGACAATAACAATATTCTTGTCGCAACCACAGGTCTGATCATTTCTATGTTAGTGGTGTACGGCGCCCTGTTTGTGTCACAAAAATTCCGTCTCGACAAACAGCAGTGGATTGTCCTGTTTATGACGGTCATCTTTGGCGGCATTACCCTGATGCTGAGTGACGATTTCTATATCCGTTTAAAAGCTGTATTGCTCAATCTGGTCTTTGCCGGTGTATTCTTGCTGTCGCCATGGTTCAGTAAAGATAAAAAGCCACTCATTCAACGCCTCTTTGGTCCTGTGTTTAACCTCGGTGCCCAAGGCTGGATGAAATTAAACTATGCCTGGGCCGCGATGTTTGCTGTGATGTCTTTTCTACACGGCTTCTTTGCCTATGTGTTTATGGAAGGAAAATATTGGGGTGAATTTACCGCATTTGGTGACATGATCGTGATGTTTTCATTTATCATTGTCCAATTCATTTTATTACGCAAATATTTCAAATCTGCTGAATGACTGAATCGCTGAATCACAGTTAAAACCACTCATCGAGAACCGACATGCCATTATTTGTTGTTACCTGCACTGATCAGGAAGGTACTGTAGAAAAACGTCTTGCTATCCGCCCACAACATCTTGAACGTCTGCAAAAACTGGATGATGAAGGCCGCCTGATTGTGGCGGGAGCCATGCCAAAAGAAGCTGGAAATCCTCAGGCCGGCTTTTATGGCAGCACGATTATTGTCGACTTTGACAGCCGTGAAGCACTGGATGAATGGCTGAAGGAAGAACCGTTCCTGAAAGAGGGTGTTTATTCACACATTGACGTGAAACCATTCAATAAAGCATTTCCTCAAGGATAAGGTTCATGCACGCAGTATTTGCCAGTTTAATTAGTCTAACTCTTGCCTGTACAACTGCCTGGGCAGTTGAAGCATCTCCGCAGGCAGCACCGGCTGCCCCAGCGCAAAATACGACAGCAACTGTGCAAGCGGCGGCCACTCATACGCTGCCGCAGACCCTGCCCGCGCATCAACCGAGTATCATGCCGGTGGCCGCCACCAATAATCCTCTGGTTCAAAACCCTGCTGCCAAGCCCTTGACCGCAGAAGATATTGCGAAAAATAAGGCACAGCAGGATGCCAAAGTCAAGGCACTGGTTAAAGATCAGGCGACACGCCTGCAACAGCTGGAAAAAGCCAATCTGGAAGCGCTGACCCAGAATCAGGAATTGCAGTTAAAAAATGACAATCTCGGTGTGCAGGTACAGGTCCTACAAAGTGAACGTAGCGCCCAGATGTTCCTCTACGGCGCTGCCACACTGGCTGTAGGCGTTCTGCTCGGCTTTCTGATTGCAAGTTATGTTTATACCAAACGTCGTCGTCAGTGGTAAGCTATCGCCTTTCCTGATGTATTGAGGTTGGAGCCGTTTTGTCGCACGCAATTCAAACTGCCGATCTGGACTGGCAGCTGGTCGATGGCATAGAGGTGCCAGTATCTAAACAGTTTGGCGATGTTTATTTCTCTAAGGATAATGGCCTGCTGGAAACGCGCCATGTTTTTTTAAATGGGAATGATCTCAGCACCCGGCTGGCAGGTTTGCAAGCATTTAAATATTTCTGCGTAGGCGAAACCGGTTTTGGTACAGGCCTGAATATTCTGGCGCTGTGGCAGCTCTGGCAACAGGTACGTCCAGACAATCACAGTCACCTCCATGCGATTTCAGTAGAAAAGTTTCCGTTGTCCAAATCCGATCTGATTCGGGCGTTAAAGGTCTGGCCAGAGCTTAAACCGCTGGCCGATCAACTGATTTCCCAATATCCGCTGCCGATTGCTGGCTGTCACCGTCTCAGCTTTCCTGAAGAGCGCTTTTCTCTCGATCTCTGGCTCGGTGACGCGCATGATATTTTTCCTTCCCTAATCAAAACAGCTACTGTAAATGCCTGGTTTCTGGATGGCTTTGCGCCTTCCTGCAACCCAGAGATGTGGGAAGAAAATGTGCTGGATAATATTGTCCGTCTTTCCGAAACCGGCACAACCTTTGCCTCCTTCAGCGTGGCCGGTGTCCTGAAACGTGGCTTAAGAAAGCACGGAATTTCCATTTCACGTCCACACGGCTTTGGTCATAAACGCGAAATGTTAAAAGCCATCTGGATTTCAGAGGAATCGGCGACTCCCAGTTCAGAGAACACTGAAGAAAATAGTCAAAAAAAAACAGTTCCTGCTAAGGTAAACCAGCACGCCCGCCAGATTGCCGTGATTGGCGCCGGAATCGCAGGCTTAAGTACGGCCTGGGCCTTTGCTACACGTGGGCACCAAGTCATGCTCTACGATCAAACTGCGCCGCTTTCTGGTGGATCTGGCAACCCGCTGGCATTGCTTAACCCAAAGTTGGCCCCGATTGCACAAAGTGCTGGGCATCTCATGACCCAAGCCTGGCAGCATGCCTTCAATCACTATACGCAATTCAAGGCTTTTCGACCGATTCAGATACAGCAGCTCGCCCTCAGAAACCCAGAAGATTTACTGGCGCTAGCAGAAGAGTATCCAGAACATATTATGGAAGTAGCTGATCAAAATCAGCAATCTTTAGCCACTGAATATTCAGCACTGACATTGCTAAAAGCAGGCAGTATATCGCCACATCAGCTACGCGATGAGATTCTGCAGCACCCTCACATTCAGTATATTCAGGCCAAAATCAGTCGGATTGATCCGCAGCCACACCCGGAGCTCTTTGAGGAAACAACCTCATTAGGCCAGTTTGACCATGTTATTGTCTGTACTGCATTAAATACGCCACAGTTGCTTGATGGACATCCCGAGCTGAAACCAATTCGGGGGCAAGTGAGCTGGGTCGAAAATGGCGATCAGCCGCTTGATCCAGATATCGCCTATAGCTATGGTGGTTACTGTATTCAGCTTGATGCAAAACATTTGCTACTTGGTGCGTCTTTCTGTGTCAATCGTGATGATGCAGACGTGCTGGAAGAAGATCATGCCCATAATCGGGAACTGATCCATACTGTCTTTCCTGACTATGCCCAGACTTTGCCCGATATCTTTAAATGGCAAGGTCGTGCGTCTGTACGGGCGCAGAGTAAGGACTATTTCCCACTGGTGGGACAGCTGCAACAGGATCAGGAAATCTATAGCCTGGCCGGCTTAGGCTCAAAAGGCTTTTTGTTTGCGCCGCTATGTAGCGAAGTTCTGGCTGCACAGATTCTTGAAGAAGCCTGTCCGGTGTCTTCAACGATTATGCAAAAACTGGATATACGGCGCTTTGCAAAGAAGATGAAAGCAAAGAAGCCATATTTTAAGCCTCAAATCTAGAATCTTATTTTAAGGAGGCTCCCTTTCCTGATGAGAGGGAAAACCTCTCCCCCATAAAAAAAGCGCCTAACGGCGCTTTTTTTTTCGGTACAAGACGCGATGATCATGCACCTTGTTCTAATGGCATACCTGCTTCACGTGCAGCACGTGTACCACCCATCAAGATGACATATTCACGTGAACTATCAAAACCCTCAAGTTTTTCCGCAGCACGTGGTGCTTTACTCCCGCCACCACATAGAATATAAATTGGTTGATCCGCGGACACTTGAGTCAGGCTCTGTTCTGAAAGATCATTGATCGGCTGGTTCACCGCTCCTTTCAGATGTGCTTCAGCATAAGCACTAGCATCACGAACATCCCAGATTACAGCATTTTCTGGGAACTCAAATGTTGTAATTTCTTGTTTACGGATCATTGCGCACTCCTTTGATATAAACAACACTTGGCAAATGAAGAAAACATCCCTAGCATCTCAGATATTCTTTCCATTTGTAAAGGTCTAAACCATGCCTTCTTTCGATATTGTTTCTGAATTAGAAATTTTTGAAGTAAATCATGCAGTTCAAAACACGCAAAAAGAAATTGCCACCCGTTTTGACTTCCGCGGTCAGGACGTTTCAATTGAACTGAATGAAAAAGCCAAAGAAATCAAAATTTCGACTGAAAGTGATTTCCAATGTGAGCAAGTCTATACCATGCTGGAAAACCATTTCTTTAAACGTAAAGTCGACATCCAGGCACTTGATCCACAAAAAATGACCGCATCTGGTAAAAATGTGATTCAGGTGATCAAACTGAAAGACGGCCTTGACTCAGATACTGCAAAAAAAATTAATAAGGCCATTAAAGAAAGCGGCATTAAAGTGCAATCTTCTATTCAAGGCGACAAGATTCGGGTGACGGACAAAAAACGTGACACCTTGCAACAGGTGATGGCGTTCCTGAAAGAACAGCAATTTGGTCTGCCTTTACAGTTCAACAACTTTAAAGATTAAGATCAGCAGATTCAGGTAGTACAGATCATGGCCAAAAGTAATCGACTCGCTAAACTGGTAAAAGCCAGCTCACGACTGCCACACGGTATGCGTAGCACCTTACTGAGTAAAACTTTTGGCCGGGTCGTCCCCATGGTTGGCACTGCCCGGATTCGCTATGAACTGGTTCGTCATGATCAGGTCATTGTCAGTATGGCCAATCACAAGGCCATGCAGAATCATATTGGTCAGCTGCATGCCTGTGCCATGGCCCTCCTTGCAGAAACTGCGACCGGCTTCGTCACGGCCATGAACGTGCCTGATTCAGCGATTGTTTTGATTAAAAGTATCCAGATCGACTATAAACGTCCGACGCAAGGTGCGATGCGAGCCATTGCCACACTTACCGCGGAACAACAGCAACTAATGCAGACCAGTGCAAAAGGTGAAACACTGGTACAGGTCAGCGTGAGCGATGAATCCGGAGCAGAACCGATTCAATGTGAAATGCTCTGGGCCTGGATTGCCAAATCTCAATTAGGCCGTCAAGCAAAAGCTTAATTGAACTAAAAGTGCTCTGCTCAAGCATTCCTTTCTAAATCGATTAAAGATTCATTTTAGATAATTTTTTTAATAGCAAAGTTTTAGCTTTAAAAATAAAAAACCAGACTTAATATCTGGTTTTTTATAAATTAACTTGCCTGTTGAGATTCCAGAAACTTCTGTCTTACATCCTCTGGAATTGGACGTTTATTGCCTTTCACATCCACAGCAACAAAGGTAAATACCCCTTCGGTTACCCGTTTTGCTGGACGTGAGTCATCATGACTGTCCCAAACCTCAATTTCCATTTGAATGGACGTATTTCCGACTTTCAGGATTTTGGTATAACAGCTGATTACATCCCCGACTTTGACAGGGACCAGGAACGTCATCTGGTTAATCGAAATTGTTGCACAACGTCCTCTAGAGAAACGTTCGGCATGAATCGCACCGGCCAAGTCCATTTGTGAAACAATCCATCCACCGAAAACGTCCCCGCTCCAGTTGGTATCTGCTGGCATTGCAATCGTCTGTAGGGAAAGTACTCCCTCTGGTTTTACATGAGAATCTGACACATTCACTCCAGGCATGGGTATTAGGATTTGGCATTCAGATGCTGGTCTAGCCACTGTTTTAGCTGAGGTGCTCTGAGTGCGCCACTTATTCTAGCAATTTCATCCGTTTTATTCATCAAAACCAGTGTCGGAATACTACGTACATTAAATGCAGCACTCAGACGCGGATTCGCTTCGGTATCAATTTTGGCAAATACGACCTGAGGATAATCCCGTGCAACACTAGCAAAGTGTGGCGCCATCATCTTGCAAGGCCCACACCAGTCAGCCCAGAGATCAATCAAAATAGGCAAATCACTCCCGGTCACAAACTGGCTGAAATTCTGCTCATTCAGTTCAATTGGAGCAAGTGGAATCAAGCCCTGATGACACTGGCCACATGCAGGACTCGCAGAGAGCTTATCTTCAGGCACACGGTTTTTGGCCTGACATGACGGACATACGATGATCATCTAACGAACTCCAATATATTGATGTAAGAATTCTAATTGGGTCGAAATCGCTTTTTCAAACCATTCACCATGATAAATATCAAAATGATGCATATCCCACTCATGATATTCAGCAAAGGGTGCAATATTGGTCGCTGTCTCACGACTAGACGCAATTGGAATTAGACTATCCTGCTTTGCCGCAATAAACAGTACCGGAACGGTAATCTTGCGGACCTGTTGAATCGGACGATAGCGAATCAGTTTAAAGAAGAGCCGGGCCGGTATTTCTCCACTCCAGTAATAATCCGGATTCACGATAGAGCGATACCCCTGATAGCTGTCTGCAGTCGGCAGAAAACATAAATCTTTCTCAGCGATCACAGCTAACGTTCTGGGTGCCAGCCCCACTTTTGAGCCCATATAATCCTGACTCGAAACCTTTAAGGCTTTTGGCATTTGCGCTAAAGGATAGAGCTTGGCACTTTCAGCGCCATCCACAAAGGGTACCTGCACCATAATTGCCTGAACCGCTTTGGATTCAGCCGCCAGGGTCAGCGCATAACCACCACTTAAATTTGTTCCCCACAGCACAATACGTTTTGCATCTATAGATTTACGTGCTTTAACATGTGCAATCATGGTTCGCCAGTCTTCAAGCTGGGCTTTAATCGAGACCAGTTCACGTGGTCGTCCGGTACTCCCACCCCAGTAGCGATAATCAAACAGGATGACGGCATAACCCGCGGCAGCAAAACGTTGGGCATATTTTACCAGTTCAAAATGCCGTAAAGCGGCCAAACCATGTGCCATTAAAATTACTGCAGGTTTTTGGATCTCTCTAGGTCGATAAAAATCTGCAGCAATGACATCCTGACTGCTTTTGACATACAGTGGTTCAACTGTATAGGCATGCATATGCGCTCCATTGCGTTATTTTATGGTTATATTCGTTTATAAAAATTTCAGATCTTTCTGCTCATTTTTGAGCTTAATGCTATCATAAAGCATATCTTTAGAAATGAAATGATGGAGTGACTTCATGAGCGAAAATGTAGGCTTTGCCGGTCAAATTGGTCCAGAACATATAGAACAAGTGGTTGAAAAAGGTTTTAAATCGATTATCAACAACCGTCCAGACATGGAAGGTGGTCCAGAGCAACCGGCTAGTGCCCAGATTGAAGAAGCTGCACGTGCGGCCGGTCTGGATTATGTGCATCAACCGGTGGTTGCAGGTCAGATCACGGAGCTTGATGTTCGTACCTTTGCCAATCACTATAATGAACTGCCAAAACCATTATTAATGTTCTGCCGTACTGGCAATCGTTCAAATAACTTGTATCAAATTGCGAAACAAATGGATTTGCTAGATGACTAAGTCATTTTGGACTTCAGTCATCTTGAGCATAGGTTTAGGTTGTTCTGCAGTGAGTCTAGCCAATAGCGATCTGAGTCGCCCGCTCACTGCGGAGGTGAGCGTGGCGGGACAAATGAGTCTTCCTAAATTTCAGACTTTAATGCAACAGGGATTCAAATCTGTCATTGTCAATCGCCCAGATCAGGAAATAGGTAATGACGTGTCTGTGAGTCAGTTACGTAGCATCGCGGAACGCTATCAGGCCAGTGTGATTTATCAACCTGTCACGAATGGCCAGGTTACCCAACAGCATATTGAAGAATTCGCTAAATACTACAATGAGTTACCTAAACCGATATTGATGGTGTGCCGGAGTGGTGCACGCTCTACTGCCCTGTTTAATCAGGCCAAAGGACAAGGATTAATTCATGAATAAAGTTTTACTGGTGATCTGTTTAAGTTTGAGCTTTGTCGGTTGTAGTTCGATGAATGTGAAACCCACGGTAGGGGTGAGTATGGGAACCTCGATTTAATTTTTAAATTTTAGTTCCTATAAAAAACAGCGCCGAAGCGCTGTTTTTTTATTAATTCAAGAATACTGTCCATGGACGAACATACGTACATTGATCATTTGTCGTTTGATTAAATGGACTGAGATCAAATGGTTGAGAAGTAGCTGCATCTACATCTTCCTTAAGTGCACCTAAAGAATATGTCATTTTTGACTCAATTACAGTGCCATCTGCTCGTTTAGCTGATGCTGTAAATAAAACAGTTTGCCATCTAGCATAGCGTCTTTGATAGTTGATGTTGAAATCGAATTTACCAGTATTATCTGTTGTATATTCATAATGGCTTCCTAGTGAATCATTTGATTGATCAACTAAACTTGTTGCTAAATAAGATGAATTATTGTTATTACCACATTCCCATTGCACTCGTTGTGGAATATTAATTCTATTAACTAGCGCAATTTGAGCATTTAAGGCTGCTAGCTTGCTGTTTTCTACTTTGATATCATAATCAATATCCAGAACTTCATTTTCCAACTGTTTCTTGTCACTTTCGTAATCAACTGCATTTTCATCTAATTTTGCAATTTCTAATTCTTTCTGAGCTTTCAATAATTCTAAACTCAAAATTGCATCATTAATTGGTTTAATACGGGCATTTTCAAAATTCAGAATATCTTGATCACGCATCGCATTAAGCTGCGAAGCAGTAAGGAAGTAACCTTTTTGGCTCGAAACAATATCAATTTTCATTGTAACTTTTTGAGGAGTTTTAATCGGTTTACCATCTGCATCAACGACTTGGGCTGAAAACTTCTCAGTGTAATATACACTATCCGAACTTTTTGATAGTAAACCTGCATTACCTAAAGTGATTTGACCTACTGGAGTCGCGGTAATACCATCAACTACTTTAATATTTAAAGGCTTACTCACTGTAATGCCATTATCATCTGTAATTTTAGCGAGAACATTTATACCGTTATTTTTTAGATCATTTATCGCACTACCAGATGTTGGAAGTAAAGTAATCTTAAATTTCGCATCACCAAATTCATCTGTCATTAAAGTTGATGTAGACTCTAAACGTACATGTGTATAATCTAATAAAGAGAAAGTGATCTGTTTATTAGATAAAGATCCACCATTAGTATCTACAGCACGTACATTGACTAAAGCATTATCTCCAGTCAATGATAATTCATTTTTGTTTGAAGATATTACTAAATCATACTCAGGTCTTTGATCTTCGCTAGCTACAACACTAAGTTGGTGAGTAGAAATTACTAAACCTTGAGCATTTAAAATATTAACCTTTAGCCCTTGTGTAAGAAGTTCATCTTTAGAGTCATTTGATAAGTTTATCGGGTTTAATTGAAGGTTGAAATTCACAAAACCATTTTCATCAGTAGACTGGGTACTAGGTGAATAACTCGCACCATATTTTTGCGCATCTACAATTTGAAGAGAGATAATTTGTTCTGACCATGAACCACCCTTTGCAGAGTCTAATAGTTGTATTTGTAATGTGGCAGTATCACCATTTACCAATAAAGCAGTTTTTGATGAAGTTAATTGTGTAAATGCATTATTTAATGTAGGTAATTCAATATTCTCCTGATTCCCATCCTCTTCACCTGAAGAGCTTCCATTACCACTAGTGCTTCCATTATTATTTGTAGAATCAGAATTATAATATCCATCACTCCCCCCCCCCCCCCACAACCTATGAGCAAAAGAGCTAAAGTAAGCGCTGATAATTTTGTACCGATCTGTTTAGTAATCATGCAATTCCCCAAAGTTCCCTATAATTAGAGTTTGTTATTAATCAATTTTTAATTAGTCGATATGTAATCATAGTTATAGCTTTATGTAAATAAAGGTAAGCTAAATGTTTTGTATGCTAGTTTATCTAAATATAAGAATGGGAAAAATCAAAAATGTACGACCTCATCATTATTGGCGCGGGTACAGCCGGTATTACTGCCTATAAAGAAGCCATTAAGCATACCCAAAATATTTTAGTGATTAATGAAGGTTCTTGGGGAACCACCTGTGCCCGGGTCGGCTGTATGCCCAGCAAAACACTGATTGCTTCAGCCAACCGTATGCATGCTATTCAACATGCTCAAGACTTGGCATTAATTACTGAAACATCTATTGATACATCGAATGTCATGTCACGTGTTAAAACTTGGCGTGATTTCTTCGTACAATCAACCTTAAAAGAAGTCGAGCAATGGCCAAGTCATCATAAACTTTCTGGCAAAGCTAAATTTATTGACTCCCAGACCATTGAAGTTGAGGGTCAGACTTATCAGGCCAAGAGCTTTATTCTTGCAGTAGGCTCTCGTTCAAATATTGATGAAAAACAAAAACAGAATCTAGATCATCGATTACTCACTTCAGATCAGATATTTGATCTGGATAGATTACCGCGGTCTTTAGCAGTAATCGGTAGCGGTGTCATCGCCATTGAACTTGCTCAAGCTATGCAACGATTAGGTGTAGAAACTACTATCTTTGCGCGTAGTCAAAAAGTTGGAATCCTCACCAGTCCTTATTTACAGGAAATTGCACAGCGCCAGCTAAGCACAGAATTAAATATTAAGTTTAAGACTGTACCCGATAAGATGATACGACATGAGGATGCAGTGCAGCTAAGTTATAGTGAAAATGGTAAAACTGAGACCATTACAGTCGATTATGTCCTTTCAGCCACCGGACGTAGTAGCAATCTAGATCAGTTAGGATTAGATAAGATTGATGCGAGCTATACCGATATTAAAAAACTGCCAATCGACTCTGAAACCAAACAACTTGGCAATTATCCAATATTTATTGTTGGAGATGCTGGCTATGATGCGCCTGTACAACATGAGGCAGCCCATTCAGGCAAAAGCGTAGTTAAAAATTGTCTGAATTACCCTGAAATAAAATCCATTCCAAAACTCCCCTCTCTAGCAATTGTCTTCTGTCAACCGGAAATGGCCTTAGTAGGACAGAACCATCAGCAATTAGAAAAGTCAGGACTTGAATTCATTACCGGTGCTGTATCTTATGAAAAACAAGGTCGTGCTCAAATTGAAACCAATAATTATGGTGCCGTAGAGCTCTATGTAGAAAAATCCACACGGAAATTATTAGGAGCTGAACTGTTTTGCCCTGAAGCAGAGCATTTTGCCCACATGCTGGTCTGGTTAATTGGAGAAGAATTAACAATTGATGAAATGCTAGCCAAGCCATTCTATCATCCAACCTTAGAAGAAGGCTTACGCACTGCGCTGAAACATGCACGTCGGCAACTAAGAAATTAAATTTTACTAGCGTTTTAACCTAGCAGAGAAAGATAGGTTCGTATTTATCGCTCTGCTATTTATCTTCTCTACCTAACTACAAAATTAAATAACAAATTTTCAGACATAAAAAAAGCCCCTGCTATATGCAGGGGCTTTTTAGGAATAATGAGCTGGCGATGACTTACTCTCACATGGGTAACCCCACACTACCATCAGCGCAA
>CANQWW010000006.1 GCA_947627655.1 uncultured Acinetobacter sp.
CTTAGCTCAGTTGGTAGAGCGTCTGCCTTACAAGCAGAATGTCGGCGGTTCGATCCCGTCAGCGCCCACCATATCTCTTCTTGTTCTTGCTTAAACACTGCTTTTTTCTTAAAATTGCTATACGATAATAATTTGAAGATTTCATCGATGAGAAATCCGTATCAACGCAAGGCTGCGTCTAAACCTCAAAACACTTCTTACGACCCTTTACACGCCTATAAACAGTTTATTGAAAGTATTGTTGCTCAAGGCGGAATATACGCTCTGTATCAGGAAGGTTGGGCGCTTTGTGCCACACCAACAGGTCAAAAGGCATTTGCAACGTGGCAAAGTAAGGGATTGGCCAAACTATTAATTAAAGATAACTGGGCCAATTACGAAATCCAGGAAATCAGCTTTAAAGACTTTATTGAAAAAGTAATTCCCTTTTTACGCGAAGAAAGTACCGTCTTGTCATTGGATTTAACTCCAGAAGGGCAGAATATTCTGGTTGCCCCTGAAAAAATGCTGCTGGATATTAAAAATTATCTTTATCAGATCTATGTTCAGAAGCCGGAAATTTTTAAAACGGGTCAAATTCCATTACCGCGGCATATTCGCTTGCATTAAGCCACTGATTTAACAGTTAGTATTCATTTAGTAGCCAGCCACTCAAATAGGCAAAATATTCTCTTAGCCATGAGTTATAGCGGATGTACAGCGGTGTTTCTGCACTCACACTGATGATCTGACTATAGCCCTGATGTTGTGCAATGGCACGGGCACGCGGGCTATGGAAGTCGCTGGTCACAATGGCGATTGGATCGTCTGTCTGGATGTGATACTGATGTAAAATCTTTTTTGAATTCAGTAGATTCAGTTCAGTACTGGTACTTTGTACTTCCAATTCCATCGGATTGTGAAGATCAGGATAATTCTGTTGCAAATAGGCCTGCATCACTTCAGCTTCACTGTATCTTTCCTGAAAACCCAGTCCACCGGTCATGATGATTAAAGCTTGAGGATGCTGCTGGGCATATTCAGCTGCTGTATCTAGGCGTTTTTGCAGGGTTGGCGACGGCTGACCATTTTCAATCCCGTTGCCTAAGACCAGAATCGCTTCAGTCGGTTGCTGGGGATGATCATTATTGAGATGACTGGCAATAAAGCCAAAGAAAGCCCCAACACTAGCGATCCATATCAGAAATCCAGTCCACATGCATGTCCATAACCTGGAGCGTAATTGAGTTTTCTGCTGCCATTGTTGCACATAAGGAAAGCATAAGGCATATAGGAACAGCAGACTTCCGATCACAAGGGGCAGTAAAATTCCCAGATGAATCTTGTTTTGTGCCAGCAGCCACAGGCTATCCAGGATGAAGAAGAGTCCAGTAATGCCACTGATCAGGCGTTTCCAATAGGGTGACATAAAAAATCCTGTTATTTTTAAGCCAATTATAGATATTTTAGTGCTAGAGAGCAGAAAAAACCGGGCACTATAGCCCGGTTTTTTTATGATCTAATACTTAATATACATCACGGCGGTAACGGCCATCCTGACGTAATTGATCAATCGTGCTTTCACCGAGGATATCGATCAGGGCCTGATCAACATCGCTGGCCATGCCGTCAATACTACCGCAGACATAAATGACTGCACCATGCTTGACCCAGGTTTTCAGCTCTTCTGCCTGTTCGCGTAATTTATGATGCACATAGACTTTTGCGGCCTGATCGCGTGAGAAAGCCAGATCGAGACGTTTTAAGCTGCCCATATTTAGCCAGGCTTCTAGTGTTTCCTGATAGAAGAAGTCATGTTCACGCTGACGTTCACCAAAGATCAGCCAGTTTTCGCTATAGTCTTGACGGTTACGGGCATGTAATAGGCTCATCAGGCCGGCAATCCCGGTACCATTACCGATACAGATAATGGGACGGTTATCGTCAATTAGGTGGAAAGCATCATTGCTACGAATACGCAGTGCAATAGGTGCATTGAGTTCTGCATGCTGGGTCAGCCAGCCTGAACCCAAGCCCAGTTCCCCAGAAGCATCTGATTGCTGACGCACCACCAAACGCAGCAGCTGCTGGCTAGGAATGCTGGCAATCGAGTATTCACGCGTTGGCAGGGCAGGCAGTTGTTCCAGCAGCTCATCCAGAGATTTGTAATCTTGCACAGATGCCGTCAGATCACGATCCCAAAGTAAGGGTTCAATTGGCTGCTGGCGAGATGCCACCAGACTGCCAGTTTTAATCTGCTGTAGGTTCAGAAACTGCTGAATGCGTGCTGGACTGTTACCTGGTTGAATCTCGGCAATATCACCGGCCTGCCATACTGCTTCATGCGTCGGTTCAAATTCCAGATTAAATGCAGGTGCACCCAGACTGTCTGGATTCAGCACTTCACGTTTGACCAGCGTCCAGCTGTCAAAGGTTTTGTCTATGCTCATGCCTTGCAAGTCAAGTCGGGTCGCTTGTGCCAGCGCCGTATTCCATTGCTGGATATGTTCATTGCTAGCATTATTGACTTCGATGGTGGCAAACAGTGGTTTGGCGCCATTTTTTTGCAACCAGGCATCAATACGATGACCAAAGCTACAATAGCTATCTGGATATTCCTGTGACCCTAAGGCCAGGACCGCATAATTGAGGTGCTGAAGATTGGCCTGTGCAGACAGGATCTTTTTCTCAAAGCCGGAGGCCAGGTCAGGCGCTTCTCCAGTACCATAGGTACTTGCAACAAAGAGTACCTGTTCAGTTTGCTGTAACTCGGCCAGCGTGAGCTGTTGTACGGCCTTGACTGTAGCTGGCTGACGAGCCTGCTGCAGGGCAGTGGCCGTGCGCCAAGCCAGTTGTTCCGATACTCCGGTTTGAGTGGCATAGACGATTAACCATGGCTTAGCATCTGGATCAAAATCCATCGCTGCTGCACCCTGACGAGCCGCTAAGGTTAATTTCTTCTGTTTACGACGTTTCAGATACAGCATCCAGCCGGTGACAAAGAATAATGGCATCAGCAAAGAAGAAATCATGGCAAAGAATTGATAGATCGGGCCAAAGAAGCTACCCCGGTGTACCGGGAGCATGCTGCTCATGATCTTCTCATTCAGCTTTTTGTCTGTATACATTTCTACAGTATCAAAGCTGTCATTTTGATAGTTGAAGGTGGCGTTATTACGCGCACGTTCATGCTGAACGTCCACATCGGTAAAGCTTAATTTCAGCTCACCATCTGCTTTTTTAGGCACAGTAAAAGTAACGCTGGAATATTTGTCATTAAACTGGTTTTGGAAACTTGCCCAACTTTTGTTTAATGCCGATACCAGAAGGGTTTCATCGATGCCTTGCTGACGGTTTTCACTACGCTCACTCCGGCCACCTTCACGACGTCCCTCAGCAGGGCCAGCCTGCGGGTCACGTTGTGGACGATTTTCAGCGCGTGGACCACGTTGCTCTTCAGAACGCGCCTGACCTCCACGCTGTTCGCGTGTGTCAGCCTGAGCACGAGTCTGGCCTTCACCACGTGGCGCTCCTCCTTGACCTTGCTGCATGGTGGGTTGCGGGCGTTCTACCCCCAAGACCTTGAACATCCCACTACGCCACCAGTCATACGACCAGTACAGGCCGGTACAGGCCAGAATCAAATAGAAAACAATGACCCATGTTCCAACAACCGCATGTAGATCCCAGATAAAGTTACGGCCCTTTAGCTGGGGTTTCACGGCCAGCCATTGTTTCACTGAATGGCGTTTTGGCCAGCGCAGATATAAACCGGACAGCACAAAGAAAATCAGCATCAGGGTGCAGGCGCCAGTGATCTGCTTGCCGACAGGCCCGACGGTCAGGTTACGGTGCAACTGCTGAATAAACTGAAAGAACTCACTACCTTTGATTTCAGGAAGGACTTCAGCCGTGTACGGATTCACCATCATATTATGGCCACGACGTGCGCCTTCCTTGACAATATTCACCGTACTTGAAGCGGTTGGACTGGCATCCAGACTCACGCTGTTAATCTGCAATTCCGGATCTTGCTGTTTGAAGTGCTGATACAGTTCTGCCGGTGTTAGTTTGGGTCCCGGCTGTGCCTGAACGGTATAACTTTCGCTGTTTATCCATTTCAGGATCTGTGGTTCATAGGAGTAGATCGCACCTGTCACGCCCATCAGGGACAGGATAAGACCCGCGGTAATCCCAAGAAACCAGTGTATTTGGAAAAAAGTTTTTTTAAACATGGTCGTTATAGGGTTAGGCTGAGTTATAAAATGGTCCGATTATAGAGCAAAATGATGCCTAAAAAATGGATTTGAAGATAATATTTATTCTCATTATCGTTTAAATTTCACCTTTTAGCGGAAATAAAAAAACCTCCTGTCAGGCAGGAGGTTTTTTACAAGCAGAAGGCTTAGATTTCTTTCGGTTCGCCGACTTCTTCACGTAAGTGCTTGCGAATGGTGTTGAATGAAAAGTTCTTGCTGTCCAGACGCTTAGGTAAGATATAAGCGCCTTGCTGGCCTTTTACCTTGAAGTTAACCAGCAGGAAGTCTGGCGCATTGTACCATTCATAAATATCTTTCCAGCCAATCGCGCCAACCCCTTCTTGTACGCCCATTTTCTGGCGCATCACGATACCGTGCGGTTGTACACCCAGGCGAATGCCTTTAATTTCCTGAACCGGAAACTCATTCATCTTACGTTTTACATACCATTCCAGAGCAAAGGTACGGATCAGGTAGTACAGCACCACACAGACGATCGCCACCCAGCAGAAAATGGTCGAATAGTTTTTTAGCAGCAGAATACCGAGGATCGACAGGGCTAAAACAGCACCCATAATTAACCAGGCTTTCATGCCAATTTTATTGGTACTACGCCAAATCATGAGCTGCGCATGACGCTGCTCTTGTTCGGAAATTTCGTAGTTTACAGGCTGTAGGGTATAGGCGTATAAATTTTTCGCGGTCATAGTAAAATTTACAAATTTAAAACTGCAAAAAGTTTAGCATTATTTGTACCACATCAGTGAGTATATTGTTCCAAAATCAGTCAAATTATAATGAGGCCAATTCAGTGCCTTGTTCATCCTGCTCATGACTTAAACTTTGCTTTAAATGACTGAGTTGATTCAAGATACTAAAGATCAGGGATAACTGCTGCAAAATGATCAGCGACTTCTGGTCTTCATCCTGCTGAGGAGACAGACGCTGGCGAATATTCTGAATCATATTCTGGGTATTTTGATCAGGCATTTCATCACCTAGCAGAGCCCCGCGAATATCACCCAGGGCCTGATCAAGCAAAGTGAGCGTTGCCGCATCTTCAATTTTCTCCCGGTGTGCTCCCAGGGCAGCAATATAGCTGATCAGGATATGATTCAGGCATAAAAACTCAAAGGCTCGACTCTTTTGAAGTGGATCAAAATCCGGCTCCGTAGCCAGAGTAGAAATCAGAGAAGCTACTTCAGCATCTTTATTATGCGCTGCACGGCGCACGACCCGATAACGCAGTCCGTTGTTCCGCCCGGATTTATACTGTTCAATGACTTCACTGAGGTAATTCACCTGGGCCTGTAATGAACGTCGGATGGTGCGTGGCAGACGACGGAATTTCCAGTCCGGGAAAATAAAGCTCACCCCGAACCAGGCAATCGCACAGCCGATCAAGGTATTCAGCATACGCGGTAGGGCAGCAGCAAAGCCCATTCCATCCAGATTGAAGTTAATCAGGGCCAGGATGGTAATAAAAGCGGTTGCCTGAGCATACTGTTTACTACGTAAGTCAAAAAACAGCACCCCGCTGAGAACCAGCAGCAAGAGCTGACCTTCTACTGATGGGACAAAATACAAAATCGCATAGCCCAGCGTAATGCCGACCAGCGTACCGACAATACGCAAACGTAAACGCCGCTTGGTGGCGTTAAAGTTTGGCTGGCTGACAAATAAAGCCGTCAATAGAATCCAGTAACCATATTCAATATTCGTCAACTGGACAAAGATATAGGCAATCAGCAGCACGATGGATAACCGAATCGCATGCCGGAACAGGACCGATTCAGGGGTTAAATGCTGGGTAATGCGGATACGAATATCTGTCCAGCCTTTAAGATCATCATCTTTGAGCTGGTTTTCAATATATTTGCTGCGTTCAAACTTGATATGACGTTCGGTTTCCAGGTTGCGCAGTTGCGCATCGATTGATTTCAGGTTCTGGTACAGCGAAAACAAGGCATTAATCCAGACCTCATCGTATTGCTGTTCCTGACGCAGTTTATCTAAAGAATGACGTAGATTCTCAAACGCATGCTTGAAGCGTTGGCTATGCAGATAGGTTTGCCGCTGCAAGATATTCGCACTCAGGTCTTTACAGGCCTTGCCCTGAATCGATAAAACCCGTTGGAAACGGAACAGGATGTCACTATGTTCAAAAATCTTGGCCAGTTTCTGATAGTCAATATGCGCAGAGTCAGCGCGCTCATGAATATCCTGGGCAATAAAATAATACTGCAGGCTACGACGGGTATCTTTCTGGCCACGGTCACCTTTCAGGCGCGTGAGCAAAGCGGATTTCATATCATTAAAAATGGCAACTAATTTTCCATTTTCCAGTGACAGCTCAACCATACTTTGCTGATAGCTGCTGGAAGTCATATCCACATCAAACAGATTGGACTTGGCATATAGAAAGTCGCCGAGTGAAGCATAACATTTGGCCAGTTTGTCTTGCGCCAGTCGCGCCGGAAACAGCAAAAAACTGATGGTAGAAAGCAGTCCATACCAGATCGCGCCAATCACCAGTAGGCCAGCTTGAGTATACCATTCGTCAAACAGATCTACGCCCAGCATCGAGTAGACTGAAATGACCAGACAACCATAAGAAATGGTGGCATAACGCCGTCCCAGTGAACCGAGCAGAATTAGTGCAATACACGAAATAATCAGCGCCAGCGCAAACAGGATCGGATGCGGAAACAGCAGATAGACTGCTGCTGCGGTGACAAAGAAACCCATATAGGTATACAGGAGATTCAGAATCCGGACCGAGAAGCGGTCATCAATATCACTTAAGCCAGCTGCAACCACGCCCAGCGTCAGCGGGATGGTCATCAACTGCTGTCCCAGCATATAAGGAACAAAAGCAGTACCGGCAAAGGCGATCACCATGCGCAGGTTATACATAAATGTTGTATTGCTGGTGATCTGAGCGAGACGAGAGAGCCAGGATTTCAAGATTCGTCCTTTTATACCGTTATGTTGAGTTCAAAAGTTCATAAGCTGATGAAAGTAGCGCAATAAAAATTAACTGGAATTGCTTAACAAATCATACTATGCCCTGTGTAAAATTGTCTGCACAGTAGTCATTTAAATTTGAAAATATTGTGATGTCGACAAAAAACGCCAATAAAAACTATGCCATGTCATGGATCATCTTATTGGCCTCTTTAACCGCGCTTGGCCCTTTATCAATCGATATGTATTTGTCGGCCTTGCCGCAGATGGCGCGTGATTTTGGTACCACGACCCAGCAGGTTGCCAATAGTTTGCCCGCTTATTTTCTAGGTTTGGCCATTGGCCAGCTGGTGTATGGTCCGGTGAGTGACCGGATTGGCCGTAAACCGCCGCTATATTTTGGCCTGACGCTCTATGTTGTGGCAGGCTTACTCTGTGCATTTGCCGAGAATGAATGGAGCCTGATTGCTGCGCGTGTGTTGCAAGCCGTGGGTGGGTGTGTGGGCGTGGTGATTGCCCGTGCTGCTATTCGTGACCGTCTGGATATGCACTCAGCTGCGCAAGCTTTTGCCAGTATGATGATTGTCAGTACGATTGCTCCGATTATTGCACCAAGCCTGGGAGCATGGGTACTGGCCGTGTTTGAATGGCAGATGATTTTTGTCATACTGATGCTGTTTGGCCTGGCTATTCTGGTCTGTGTCCATTTTTTCTTTGAAGAAACGCTGCAACCTGAACGTCGTCTCAAGTTGAACTTTAAGCAGGTATTAAGTTTGTATTCAGCGATTCTTCAGGACCCAAGTTTCCGTAAGCCAATGCTGGCGGGTTGTTTCTCCAGTGCAGTGCTGTTCTGCTATATCACCTCATCCTCGGCCATTCTAATGGAGCATTTTCATTTAAGTGAGCAGGTATTTGCCTATGTTTTTGGTGCCAATGCAGTAGGGATCATGCTGTTTTCTACCCTGAATAAACATTTGGCAGATCGTTTAAATATCCTGCATCGACTTCGAGTCGGCACCACTTTACAGCTCAGTGGCGTTATTGCCTTGCTGGCCTTGGGCCTGATCGGTACAGAGTCCTTAATTTTGGTGCTGATGGCCATGTTTATGGTGGTGGCTTCCATTGGTTTTACCGGACCGAATGCCATGGCGATTGCAATGTCAGAACAGGGCGCGCGTGCCGGAACAGCCAGTGCCATCATGGGCAGTGTGCAGTTTAGCTGTGGTCTCTTGGGTGGGGTTCTGCTGAATTTTATGGGATGGAGTGCTTTATTGAACATGGCCTTGGTCATGGCGATTTTTGTCGGGATCGCAGCCAGTACCATTTATCGTCTGCAGTTACCGTTGCCGAAAGCAGACTAAGACAACGGTAAAGCAGGTGCAGACTTTTGTACTCAGCTATTCGTCTTCTAAAAACACCGCGAAGTCTTCCACAGGCACACGTGGAGTAATAAAGCTATTTACAATATCATCTGAGTCGGCATAGCCCAAAGCCATGCCACAAACCAGCTCGTCATGCTCTGGTGCGCCGACCACGTCGAGTACAATACGGTGAAAATGATTCCAGGCTGCTTGGGGGCAAGTGTCGAGGCCGCGGGCTTTGGCTGCCAGCATCACATTCTGGATCATCATGGAAATATCCATTTTTGAGCCCATGCCTAAATCTCGATGTACGGTAAAAAATAGGCCTACCGGTGCATCAAACAGCTGGAAGTTGCGTAATTGCTGGCGAGCCATTTTTTCTTTTTCACCCTTTTGGATATTGAGCAGACCATACAGACCCCAGCCATTTTCCCGGCGACGGTCAATGTAAGGAGAAAACCACTGCTCCGGATAATAAGAAAAGGTTTCCTTGTATTGTTCAGCCAGCGCCGGATTCTGATATAGCTCCATTTGTGCCTGACAGGTACGTTGTATCAGCTCAGCACGTTTTTTGCCTGTGACTACATAAACTTTCCAGGGCTGGGTGTTGGTGCCTGAAGGCGCACGACTGGCAACGGCCAAAATATCTTTCAGGATGTCCTGATCAACAGGCGTATCAAGAAAAGCACGTACAGAATGACGCGAATTAATGGTTTGGTCGACAGCATGTACAAGAGTTTGATCCATATTGAATATCACTTTCCTGGTGAAGAGGGGCAATCACTATATTTTGCTTTTAATTTGATCATTTAATTTAAGCGGAATCGTCAAGGAATAAAAGCCTTAGAATTTAGCGTTCATTAAAAACCAGTTTTCAGCTGAATGCAGGAGCAAGTTCATCCTGAAAATCGGCGTGTCGTCATATAAATCTATTCCATCTAGATACCTAAAAAGTAGTTTTATTAATTTATTTATATAAATCTGTGATTTACATAAAGGTGGTGGATTGGACAATTTTTTTGTAAATAAGTTTGACTACAATAATCCTCATAAAATGAATCAAAGCTCAAATGATTCTTCATAAATTGTGCGCTATTAATAGAGAGAAATTAAAAACTTACACACTAATGACAAGGTGGAAAATATCCAATTAATAAAATTAATTTATTAATATATTAACAATTGTTAATAAAAAGCAATAATACATTGGCTTAAGACACCGCATAATGTGCAACTTTTCATCTGAATGCTCCTTTTATGTAGTGTGAACAGATTATCCTGAAGGAGGTTGGCCATTACAGAGCATTCAAAAATAGCATGTTTTACCGAATTAAAAGATCTTGGGTTGGGCTTTTGTAGATACAGTTCAGATGCAATGCTGAATCTGCTAAACAACCAGCTCAATCAGAGAAGGTTAAAACAGGATATTTTTAAAATGAAGTTTTGAGTGTGGATACAGTCTTGATGACAGGTATCGACGAATTTGAATCAGGTGCTGAATTGTTTTGTTTTTCTAAAAGCTGTTGTTGTCCATGCTGAAAGTAAAAGTAGATGAGTTCAATTGATTTAATCTGTTCTCAGGCCACATAAGATTACTTTTAGAACAACAAAAATTCAGAATCATCTTGGGCAAATAATTATGGATTTTACTTTTGACGCATTTTATACCTTGATTGCCGCAGTGATTGTATTACTGCTGGGGCGTTTCCTGGTCAATAAAATCGATTTTTTAAAGCGCTACAATATTCCTGAGCCAGTGGCCGGTGGTCTGGTAGCTGCAGTTATCTCCTTGCTGGTCCACTCTTTCTGGGGCTACAGCATTACCACCAGTGCCGAATTACAAACCAGCTTTATGCTGATTTTCTTCGCGTCGATTGGTCTTAGTGCAAACTTCGCCAAGCTACGTGCAGGGGGGATCGGCTTGGTGATTTTCCTGATCGCCATATCTGTATTTATTGTAGTGCAAAACACGGTCGGTATGACGCTGGCGATGCTTCTGGGAATCGATCCGCTGATTGGTTTGATTGCCGGCTCTGTAACTTTAACCGGGGGGCATGGTACAGCAGGAGCCTGGGGTACTATTTTCGAAACAGAGTATGGCATTCAGGGTGCGCTAGTACTGGGTATGGCGAGTGCTACTTTTGGTCTGATCATTGGCGGTATTATTGGTGGTCCATTAGCAAAGTTATTAATTAACCGTTATCAGCTGGCTGCACCGCGTACCGATGCACAAGTAGAAAAAAGTGATAGCACGCCGCAGGATATTAATTCTACTGAATATGTGCCTTTTGAATTCCCGCATCGAGTTCGTCTGATCACTGCTGATAACGCAATTACCACTTTAGGTTTATTTGCGGCATGTCTGGCATTTGCTGAGTTTATGACAGGCTTCAGTAAAGATACCGTATTTGAACTGCCAACTTTCGTCTGGGCTTTGGCTGGTGGTGTTTTGCTACGTAATATCCTGGAAGGAATCTTTAAGGTTCAAATCTTTGACCGTGCAATTGATGTATTTGGTAATGCATCGTTGTCACTCTATCTGGCGATGGCGCTGTTATCTTTAAAGCTATGGCAGCTGGCAGATCTGGCAGGTCCGTTGATGGTAATTCTGGGTGCCCAGACCTTGACAATGGCATTGTATGCAGCCTTTGTGACCTTCCGTGTCATGGGGAAAAACTACGATGCCGCAGTTTTGGCAGCAGGCCATTGCGGTTTTGGTATGGGAGCAACACCTACTGCGGTGGCGAACATGCAGGCCATTACCAACATGTATGGTAATTCACACAAGGCCTTCTTGATTGTACCGTTATGTGGTGCATTCTTTGTGGACTTGATTAATGCCACTGTCATTCAAACGATCTTGAAATTTTTCGTATAACTACAGGGAAGTAGGGATGCTGGTAATAACTATCATGCTTGATGAGGGACTAGGATGAACGAGCAATTAAATGACATTCTGCTAGGCTGGGTAAACGCATTAAACGGACCTTTGTGGGATTTTCTGGTCATCTTTCTGGTCGCCGTCGGTATCCTGTATACCATTTTGACTGGCGCCGTGCAGGTACGCCTGTTCTGGCACAGTATCAAGGTGATGAAAGGTAGCCGGACCAAAACCCAGGATGTACATGGTATTACGCCATTTCAGGCTTTTGTCACAGGCTTGGCCAGTCGTGTCGGGGTGGGTAATGTCGCTGGGGTGGCGATCGCAATTGCGATTGGCGGTCCCGGGGCGGTGTTCTGGATGTGGTTTACTGCATTCCTGGGCATGAGTTCGGCATTTGTCGAATCTTCCCTGGCACAGCTCTTCAAGATCCGTGATGCCCAGAACAAACAGTTTCGTGGTGGCCCGGCGTATTACATTACTCAGGGGCTGAAACAGAAATGGCTTGGTATTGTCTTTGCGGTAGCCCTGATTCTGACCTACGGGTTTGTCTTTAATGCCGTACAGGCCAATGCCATTATTGGTGCCACGTCACATGCTTGGGGCTGGGACCGGGCTAACCTGAATTTCTCTCTGGGCCGTTTTAGCCTGGAAGTGTCGTGGTTAGGCTTATTTCTGGTGCTGATGACTGCGGCCATCATCTTTGGCGGGATTAAGCGGATTGCTAAAGTGGCAGAAAGCTTTGTGCCTTTTATGGCACTCCTCTATCTGATCGTGGCGCTTTATATTGCTGTGATCAATTACGATATGCTGCCATCCATGTTCCAGCTGATTTTCAGCAAAGCATTCGAATTTGAAGCAGCCGCAGGTGGTTTTTTTGGAGCCATGATTTCCATTGCCATGATGATGGGCATCAAGCGTGGCCTGTTTTCCAATGAAGCCGGGATGGGTTCTGCACCGAATGCTGCTGCTGCCTCGGATGTCAAGCATCCAGTCAAACAAGGACTGGTACAAATGCTGGGTGTATTCGTGGATACCTTTGTGGTGTGTTCATGTACCGCAATCGTTATTCTGGCATCAGGCCTGTATGAAAATGCCGGATTTGAAGGCGTTACCCTGACCCAGATGGCGCTTGAAAGCCAGATTGGGGAATGGGGTGATGACTTCCTCGCTTTGATTCTGTTCCTGTTTGCCTATTCTTCGATTATTGGTAATTATGCCTATGCCGAAGGGAATGTGCAGTTCATTAACAACAATCCACGCGTGATGATGATATTCCGTTTACTGGTCCTGTTTATGGTGTATTTCGGTTCAATTGCCAGTGTGCCGTTGATCTGGAATATGGCAGACCTGTTTATGGGGATTATGGCAAGTATCAACCTGGTGGCTATTCTGTTATTGATGCCATTTGTCTTGATGCTGCTGAAGGATTACACGGGTCAGTTAAAACAAGGCATAAAAGAGCCAGTGTTTAAATTGGATCAACATCCTAAGTTCAAGGACAAAGTTAAATCTGATATCTGGTAAAAACTGGATTAAAAAAGCCCCGAGTCATCGGGGCTTTTTTGCAGCACAATATGACTGAACCATCTTAGGATAAAAAAACACCATGCGTCTCCAGTTCGCCAAAGGCGCTACAGTCGAACTGGAGACAGAAGAAAAAAATCTGCAAAAAAAACTGGTGACTGCATGGAGCCATCATTCAGGTCGGGATAAGTCAATTAAACGGTATACGCATTTTACGAAATTCAACAGTTAATTTAGGATGGTGTTTATACACTATGCTGCAATTCAATTGAGGATAGGTGCTACATGCAAAAAAATGGGATAAACGTCTTAATACTCAGTGTGTTGACTCTGATCGGGTGTCAGACTGTACCTGAAACAACCATGGGGGAGACTATGAGGTCAGCTTCCCCACAGACGCTTTCATCTCATGCACAGGCACGTCCGAACCAAATTGATTTTCATAAGCTCAAACAGACTGAGCAGCGGCCGGTGGTTGCCTTGGTGCTCGGCAGTGGAGGCGCACGGGGCTATGCACATATTGGCGCGATTGAAGTATTGGAAGAGGCAGGGATTCGACCAGATCTGATAGTCGGAACCAGTGCCGGCAGTCTTGTGGGTTCACTTTATGCCAGCGGTAAACCGGCAATTGAGCTCCGTAATATTGCCCTGACCATGAAAGCCAATGATGTACGTGATTTCAGGCTGGATCGGAAAGGCTTTTTTGATGGAGGAAAAGTCGCAGATTATGTCAATCTGCAAGTGGACAACACCTCGCTACAAGACCTGAAAATTCCGATGTTTGTGGTGGCGACCGAATTAAAAGAAGGGAAAAAAGTCGTATTCAATTACGGCGATACCGGGCAGGCTGTACGTGCTTCGGTGGCCATTCCGAGTATGTTTATTCCCACCATGATTGCAGACAAGGAATATGTGGACGGTGGTCTGGTCAGTCCGGTGCCAGTCGATGTGGCCCGCGAGCTGGGTGCGGATATTATTATTGCCGTCGATATTCTGGCCCAGCCGATACATACCGAAACCACCAATGTCTGGGGGCTATTTAACCAGAATATTAATATCATGCAAAAACATCTCGCCTTTGAAGAACTCCAGCATGCCGATGTGGTGATTCAGCCTGATTTGCGTGAAAAAGGGCATATTTTCGATGTTCGTGGCCGAAGCATGACAATGGAAGCCGGTATTCAAGCTGCCCGGGCGAAACTGCATGAAATTGAACAGGTCTATCAGCAGTATAATTACCCGCAGGGCCATCAGATTCTACAATTCTATGCTCGGGAAAGTCTCAATAAGACGCAAACTGAAAAATAAAGCATCTCATCGCAAGCGCTATCCACCAGGTTTTTTATAGAGAAAGCTATTTACACTTATAAGTAATCATTATAAGTGTATGGTTTTTTAGAACGATAAGTTAAGCGTTATTAACTATAGCTTATAAATGAAATTTATATTTAAAAATAAATAAGATATTGAATGTTAATATATTATATTTAAAACTTATAAAGTGGGTCAATTGTTTAAATCATTTTTCAAGGCTGCTATATACTTAAGTTTATCAAACGTTTTAAATATAAGTCATGGCAAACTATGCTATAGACATGATTAATAACATGAAACATGGGGTGAGTAGATGAATACTCTAAAGATGGGACAGCGGGTCCAGTTGGCGCAATTTGAAAATTACGAATTTACCATTACTGAAATCCATCAGGATGGTACGTATTCGGTAGAAACGCAGTTAGATGGACAACAGGTGTTGGCTTATCACAATGTTGCCGGTGAAATGCTGAAAGTGATCGATCAATAACTATTGGCTAAGCAGCATGTCCATATTTCTCCTTCTTTTAATATGGACATGTTGAGCTAGATGCTGAGCGAAAAAACTAAACATATCTGCTGATCTGATGAGAACTAGAACTAAAACAGCAGCAAAACCAGCTACTCTCTGCTCTGATTATATTTTTTTCTGTATGAAATCATTTTGAATATAAATAATAATGATGTAATTTTTGCCGAATAGAACATTTTAATAGCGGTAAAGGCGATATAATAATGCGCTATTTCATTGTCATTCAAAAAGTTCAGAGAAAGCGATGGCCCCATTAGATCAAATTGCACGAGTTTCGGACGATCAGTCAGAGTTAACCATGAGCGTTCTTATGACGCCAGACATGGCGAATTTCTCCGGAAATGTACATGGTGGTACTATTCTGAAACTGCTGGATCAGGTGGCCTATGCCTGTGCAAGCCGTTACTCGGGGAGCTATGTGGTCACGTTGTCAGTAGATAAGGTGAATTTTAAAGAACCAATCCATGTTGGCGAGTTGGTGACTTTTCTCGCCAGTGTCAACCATGTGGGGCGCACCTCAATGGAGATTGGCATTCGTGTTGAAGCGCAAAATATTCAAAAACGTACCGTTCGACATACCAATAGCTGTTATTTCACCATGGTGGCAGTCGATGAAAATGGTAAGCCAAAACAGATTCCAGCCTTGAATCTGGATAATGACTGGAAACGTTGCCGTTTTGAAGCAGCAGAACAACGTAAAGTGGCGCGCTTACAGGAAAATCATCATCCTTCCTGCAGTATTTATAAGAAATCAGCACAATAAATGCTGATTAAAAAGACCTCCAGCTTGGAGGTCTTTTTTTATTCGGATTTTGTATGGGTATTGCTTTAAGGACTGGTGCTTGGCTTATAGATCACCTAGAATGAAACGATACGTATCGTTTTATTTTTTGTATGGCTAGGTTTTTATGCAGCTAGAAGAAAAAACCTCACGTCGCCAGGCTGCTATTTTTCAGGCAGTCACGGAGGCGCTGTCCGAATGTGAATATCATCAGCTCACCATTGAAGATATTGCAGCACGGGCAGGGGTAGGTAAATCCACCATTTACCGCTGGTGGAAACATAAGTCAGAACTGGTACTGGAAACTTTCCGAGCGCATACCGCGTCTGTATTTGACCTCGATTCTGCCCAGTCACTTGAAGCTAATCTCGTGCAGCAGTTAAGCCGTTTAGCTGAAGCATTGAATCATCCTTTAGGACGGGCACTCTTGGTGGTGATGGCCAATCATCGCGAACTTGCCGGTGATTTTTTTCATCATTTTCTTTTACCACGTCGTGAACAGATGCATGAACTACTGCGAAAATCTGTGGAACGCGGCGAAATCCGTGCCGATTATCCTTTTGATCTGATGTTGGACAGCCTGTATGGTCCGATTCATTACAAGATTATTTTCTTTAACCGGATGCCGGATGAAGCCTATATTCGGGCCTTAGTCGCACTTGCTCTTCAGCCTGTACGTATGCGGGCATAAGCTTTGATTTGATACCAATAGTGGGTGTTTATGTCTGCAATGACAGCAAATTTATGGAATCGCGCCTTTATTCTGTGTGTACTGAATAATTTGTTTTTATTTACCTATTATTTTGCGCTGATTGCCATTCTACCGATTTATATCACCACTGAACTGGGCGGTAGTGTGAAGGAAGCTGGACTGGCTTTAACTCTGTTTCTGGTGTCTTCGATTGCAATTCGACCTTTTTCCGGCATGATTATCGAGAAAGTCGGGCAGAAACTTGCTATGCGTGGTTCAGGATTGTTATTTGCCCTGTTTGCATTTAGCTATTTGTTGGTGGATAGCATGACGTCGTTGTTCATCGTGCGTTTTCTGCATGGGATCTGGTTTAGTATTTTGACCACCGTGACCGTACCGGTAGCGAATGACTTTATTCCGGATCAACGTAAGGGCGAAGGCATGGGTTATTTTGTCATGTCGACCAATCTTGGGGTGGTATTTGGTCCACTGCTTGCCCTAACCACCATTCAGCTCACCAGTTATCAGGTGCTGTTCGGAATTTTGGCGGTGCTCATCAGTTTGGGCCTGTTTTTTAGTTTCCTGCTCGATATTGGTAATGCTCCGAAACCGTTACAGTCAGCGCAAAACAAGACATTCAGCTGGCAGGATATCGTTGAAACCAAGGTCTTGGCCGTGAGCTTTATTGCCTTACTCACTGCATTTGCCTACTCCAGCATTACCAGCTTTATTACAGTCTTTGCTGAAACCAAAGGTTTATTGGCCTATGTTAGCCTGTTCTTTATCGTTTTTGCTGTGTCAATGCTGGTGGTGCGTCCGTGGGTGGGTCGGTTTTATGACCGTAAGGGAGCGGATGCGGTCATCTATCCCTCTTTCTTGTTTTTTATGGTCGGTCTGGTGATGGTGACCTGGGTGAATCATCAATGGATGCTCTGGCTATCTGCCGTGTTTATCGGCATTGGTTATGGTTCATTATTTCCGTGTTTACAGACTCTGGCGATCCAGTCGGTGTCCAAGCAGCGTATGGGACATGCGATCTCGACCTTCTTTACCCTGTTTGATTTGGGACTTGCCATCGGTTCGGTGGCGATGGGGATCTTTATTGCCCATTGGGGCTTTGAGACCACCTATATTATCTGTGCGATCACTGTCATACTCACCTTGCTGATCTATCGTCATACAGTATCCAAAAAAAGAGCGGCGGCTCCAGTATAAATAGGTAGAAAATTATGGAACTCAGACATTTACGCTATTTCTGTACGGTAGCGCGTGAACTCAATTTTACCCGTGCTGCCGAAAAGCTGAATACAGTGCAGCCTTCGCTCAGCCAGCAGATTAAGGATCTGGAACGGGAAGTTGGGGTCAAGCTACTGGAACGCTCTAACCGTAAAGTAGAGCTGACTGAAGCGGGCGAGGTGTTTTTAAAAGAAGCTTTATTAAGTCTGGAACATGCAGAGCGTGGGGTACAGCTGGCGCGTCAGGTCGCACAGATTGAAAAAGACAATCTGGATATTGGTTTCGTGCCTGTGGCAGAAATGAAAATTTTTCCCTATATCATGCCCAATATCCGGGCGCATTTTCCGGATCTGAAAGCCCAGTTCCACAGCCTGACAGATGCAGAGCAGTTTGCTGCCTTACGTCAGGGCACGATTGATATTGCCTTTACTCGTTATCCGGATACATCCAGTGATTTCGATTCGATCAAGATTTTTGATGAGCCGTTGACCTTGATTGTGCCGCGTCATGCGGATGTCGCTGATGTACCGGCATTAAGTATCAAGAGCTTCGAGGGCCGTGACTTTGTCATTAGTGATGAACAGGCATCACCACAGCTGTTTTCCATCATTCATGAGTTCTTTAAAAAAACCGGTGTTAAAGTCAATGTGGTGCAGCATTCCACCAATATCCTGCTGAATGTAAACCTGGTCGGAATGGGAGTGGGCTGGAGTCTGGTACCGGCTTATGTCATTCCGTTGCTGGGTGAAAATATTCTGGTTAAGAAAACCGTGGAACCTTTACCGATGATTGGCCTGTACGTCAGCTATCGTAAAGATCAAAAACATCAAGTGATTAAGCTGATTTTGAAAGTCCTGAAAGAAAAGTTCTGTCTGGATCTGTTTTAATTTGCTCGGCAGGACAAGGATGTCCTGAGCTAGCTTGAAAAATAAGAATGAAACGATTGGTAGCACATGATTGCTCATTGGCAGAGATAATCGCGTTATAGTGAAAGCTTGCCGGTATAAAAAGGTAAATGCTGATGATGACCTTATATAATAATCCGCAGTCTCGTGGCCTGACCTTATTACCTTTACTGAAAGAGCTCGACATCACCGACCAGATTCAGCACGTGGAAGTTGCTTATGCAGCCATGCATCAACCGGCCTATGTGCAGATTAATCCGATGGGTAAGGTACCTTGTCTGGTGGATCAGGATGTGGTGATTTCCGAAATGGCCGCCATCTATGTTTATCTCGCTGATAAGTACCGGGACAAAGGCCTGGCACCGGATCTGGATGATCCGAAACGGGGCGCTTATCTAAAATGGATTTTTTTCTGTCATGGTCCTTTAACAGAATGGATTGATATCAAGAATCTGAATATCTCTGCGGAAGACATAGAAAAGAATCGACGTAGCCTCAGTTTTGGTGATGAAGCGTCAGTGCAGCGCTTTTTAAAACAGGGTCTACAGCAGGCCAATCCCTATTTACTTGGGGAAAAATGTAGCGCCGCCGACCTCTATGTGGCGTATTGTCTGATCTTTGCCATGAGCTCGAAAATCCTGCCAGATTTTGAGGAATTTCGCCCATTTTTACAGACCATGGCTCAGCGGGACTCATTGCAAGATATTGCATGGTTTCAACCCTATCGAACTTAGCGTTTTTTATTTCCTTGTGGCTTAAACAAAAAAACCACGCCGTAGCGTGGTTTCGTATGGCATGTATTATTTTACATAAAGTTTGCGGAACAGCGCTTGGCTGGTGCTTTCCATCGACTGTGGAATGGCCAGTGCGGCGACAAAACGGTCTGGACGTAAAACAACCACAGAGTCTTGGGTCTTACCGAACCAGCTGCGAATATCAGTACCAATATCACCAATAGTGATCACACCTTCATACTGTTTGCGCTGAGTATTGTCGAGCTGTACTGCTGGAATGACCTGGATAAACTTAACCCCAAGTTTTTTCCATTGCTGGATGGTATTGTCACTGAGTCCCCACTGTGGATCTACGCCCCAGGCAAGGATGGCAAAGTCATTGCCCATGATTTCATCCAGCAACACGGTTTCACCAGACTCCAGTTTCACCTGAGGCTGGATAAACATCTTGCCGACTGGAGAATGCTTGTCAGAACTGGTGAGCAGGGCACCATCATTATATTTTGGCATTGGCTTAAAGCGCATTTCCAAAAGATACTGCTTGATTGGCTTGATGTAGTTCAGTACAGATGAAATACCGTCACGAACAAAACCGTGCCATTTTTTCGGTGGCGCCAGGACGTGACCCGCCATCACAGACAGGTCAATCATTGCTTTGGCATGGTCTTTACGTTCCACTTGATAAGAATCCAGCAATTCTGGACCTGCTTTATCCTGAACAACAAGTGCTATTTTCCATGCCAGGTTGAAGGCATCACGCATACCGCTGTTGTAGCCTTGACCTTGCCAGACTGGCATGATGTGTGCTGCATCACCTGCAAGTAGAATACGGTCGACACGGAATTTATCGGCAATACGTGCGTTATGGGTATAGACGCGCTGACGGATCACTTCGATGCCATCGGTCGTCGGTAGGACCTTGGAGAGGAGTTTGGCAATATTTTCCGGCTTGCTCAGTTCTTCCTGAGTTTCGCCTGGCATAACCATAAATTCGAAACGGCGGATACCATGTGGCAGTGCAGCAGATACATAAGGACGTACCGGGTCACAGCACAGGTAAATGTGTGGCGTTGCCAATGGGTCATTGTCGATGTCAATGACGATCCACTGATTGGGTGCCGTTTTACCTTCAAAAGCGACCCCTAAGCTACGGCGCACATAAGAATTACCACCGTCACAGGCGATCAGGTATTGTGCACGAATCACTTCTGAACTGCCGTCTTGTGTTTGTGCGCTGAGTGTCACGCCTTCAGCATCTTGGCTGAAATGATTCAGATGACGCGAGAAGAGAACCTGAGTGTTTTTGTATTGTTTTAAGCCTTGCAGCAGAACGTTATCGACCTGTGGCTGAATGAAGGCGTTACGACGTGGGAAACCAAATTCACGGGTCATGGGCTGAATATCAGCAAAACAGCGGCCTTTGGGTGTCAGAAAGCGCATCGCATGGTTCGGAGTCGTGTGTGGTAATACTTGATCCACCAGACCTACTGATTGAATGGTACGCAGCGATTCATCATCAATACCAATTGCACGAGGGTAATCAATCAGATTGTCCAGTTGTTCAATCACCGTCACTTGAACACCCTGTTTGCTCAGGTAGTTTGCAATGGTTAAACCGACCGGGCCTGCACCCAAAATAGCGACTTCAGTTGTGTAATTTGCATTGTGCATCGCAAGGTTCCTTTGAATCCATCCACGAATTAAGTCTATTTAGGGCTAAACCGAAAGTCTAAACAAGCTATGCCATAGTCGGGGTACTATAGTTAAAATACATGATCTGAAAAATAATATTTTTATATCTTATTGAAATATATTTATTTAATTGGTTAATTTACATAGTTTGCAGTGATTCAATGATCATATTTGCTTATCATGAATTATATCGTTCAAACAAAAATGGCTGTATACAGGACATGTATACAGCCATTCTGCTGATTTTCCGGGGCGGGACTTTTTCTTACAGTCCCGCCGTCAGAAATGGATCAAGCAGGATTATTGAGCAGGTTGCTCGTCTGAACCAGGTTGCGCAGCAGATTCACCGTTTGGCTGTTCAGCAGTTCCTGGTATAGTTGCTGTAGTTGCATCTGTTGTTTCAGGTAATTCCTGAGTGCTCACTACAAATTTTTCTTCTTCAGCAGGGCTGGTAGTGTCTGTTGTATTGGTGGCAGCGAAGCTGGTTGCTGCAGCTGCGGTTAACGTTGTTGCAAGTAGTAATTGAACATATTTCATATTCGGCATCCTTATGTATTTTCTTTAAAGTATATTGCCGTGCTAACCATCACATCAGCACAACAGGGAGCTATGCTAGGGATTAAAAATCTGAGCCGCAATTGTTTTGGTATAAGCTATAGCAGAACATATACAGCGCGAATACAAAATGAAATTTTATGTTCTAATTTGGTTAAGTTGTTAAGGATAATTTCATCAAAATATTTGAAAATATTTCATAAGTGTTTAAATAATAAGCGGGAATAGGGTATTAACATTTCTAGCTTTTGTCGCAAAGTCGGCATAGCGCTGTATTTGAAATTGTGGGATTTAATACAACCAGCCAAATGGGATTGGCTATAATGAGTTATCTGTTTAAATTAATATTGTGTGTGAGTCTTTCTTGAAACTGATTTCTACTCATTCTGCTGTGCCAGTGCATATTATTTCCGGTTTTTTAGGTGCTGGAAAAACAACCTTGCTGAAGCATCTGCTGAGTCAAAAACCGCAAGGTGAAACTTGGGCAGTGTTAATGAATGAGTTTGGGCAGATCGGGGTCGATCAGGCATTGTTGCCGCAAGATCAAGGCTATGCGGTCAAAGAGTTACTCGGAGGTTGCCTCTGCTGTAGCAGTCAGTTGCCGATGCAGTTGGCACTGTCGCGATTGCTGGCTGAAGCCAAACCAGACCGGCTGTTTATTGAGCCGACAGGACTGGGGCATCCAGCACAGTTATTGGAACAACTGACAGAACCGCATTGGCAGAGCCAGCTCAAGATGCAGGTGCTGGTCACCGTAGTCGATGGGTCACGTCTGCATGATCAGGAATGGAGCAAACAAAATCTGTATGCTGATCAGCTGAAGGCTGCCCATATGGTGGTGGTGTCACATGCTGACCTGATGAGTGAGGCTGACCAGCAAAGCCTCAAAGAATTGCAGCAGGAATATCTGGCTTATGGTCAGACTTGGTTGCTTAGTGTACAGGGTCAGGTAGATATACAGCAGCTCACGCAAGACTATGTCGGTTCAGCCCGACAGATGCAGCCTTTATTAAAGCTCCAGCACAGTACCAAAGCCGGGGAACCACCTGTCAAGATCCAGCAACTGCCCTATCATTATGTCGAATCGGCACAAGGTTATGCGGTTGCCGGTTGGAAGCTGCCAAAACGTTGGCAATTCAACTTTTATGATCTGTTAGATCTGCTTTGTGAGCAGCAGCATTGGCTGCGTATAAAAGCTATTTTTCATACCAATCAGGGCTGGCAGAGTTTTAATTTTAATCCGGATCAGTTTAACTACCAGAGTACAGAAGAAGGTCTGGATAATCGGGTTGAGATTATCTATCCAGCCCAAGCGCGTGACTGGCTGGCATTTGAATCTGCTTTAATGGCTTGCCGAATCGATGCCGAAGCCAAAACTGCCCCATAATTTATCGCCACTGGACTGAATCTGTTCAGCAAACTCTATTTAAATCTTATATGCTAAGCGCCAAATTTGAGGAATGTATTATGGCGCTTAAAGCAACGATTTATAAAGCTGATTTGAACATCGCCGATATGGATGTGCATCGTTATGAAGATCACCAACTGACCATAGCTCTGCATCCTTCAGAAACGATTGAGCGTCTGATGGTGCGTATTTTGGCCTATGCGCGTTACGCTGGCGAAGCGCTAGAATTTACCAAAGACTTGTTTGAGACCGATGAGCCGGCGCTTTGGGAAAAAGATCTGACAGGTCAGCTCATGCAGTGGATTGAAGTGGGCTTACCTGATGAAGACAAGGTGAAAAAAGCCAGTGCACGTTGTAAAAAAGTTGCAGTGGTCGCTTACGGCACTTCTATTGATGAATGGTACAAGCGCAGTTCTAAACTGAAAACCTTATCCAATGTAGAAATCTGGAAACTGTCTCCAGCCAGTACTGAAGCAGTGCAGCAACTCTGTGAACGTACCATGCAACTCCAACTGAATATCATGGATGGGGAGTGGACCTTGATTGGTGATCAGGCCCAAGCCGTGATTGAATGGGAACAGTTACAATAACAGCCCATATGGATGCAAGTCTCAACTTGTATCCTTACCTGAATGTTTCTATATCTGGGGAATTAAGCCAGTTCCAGGAAGGAAACATGAGTCATGAACTGTATGATTTACTATTAGCGGTGGTGATTGGCGCCATTATTGGTGCAGAACGTGAATATCACAGTAAATCTGCTGGCCTGCGTACCATGATCATGGTGAGTCTGAGTTCCTGCCTGTTTACTATTATTTCCCTAAAAATCGGGGTAGCCAATCCGGACCGTCTGGCAGCCAATGTACTCACCGGTCTGGGCTTCCTCGGTGCTGGGGTCATTTTAAAAGATGAAAACCGGATTTCCGGGATTACCACAGCCACCACCATCTGGATGACGGCAGCGCTGGGCATGGCGGTAGGTGCTGGCTATGAGCTACTCAGTATCTGTGCCACCGTGATTGTCATGATCGTGCTGGTGCTTTTAATCTATGTACAGCGTGGAATCGAATCCTTAAATCAGGAACGCAACTATGAAATTGTCTGTCATTTTGAGCAGCATGAGCCAGAATATTACGAAAATCTGTTTAAGCACTATAATTTAACTGCGGTGCATTCTAGCCAACAAAAAATTAAAGACACCATTACCGGGCGCTGGATTCTGATGGGGTCCGCTAAAAATCACCAGAAACTCACTGAGCATCTGTTACAAGATCAGAAGATTCAGGAACTCAGCTTTTAATCTGCTGAAAACTAAAGTCTGAGGAATTTGGCTTAATCCTGTTTATACTAGTGCTATTTGCAAAGATAAAGGATATTGAGCATGAGCACAGAACTTGAAATTATTGACCTTGTGGTAGGTGAAGGCAAAGAGGCAGTAAAAGGTGCACTGATTACCACGCACTATACCGGCTGGTTAGAAGATGGAACCAAATTTGATTCATCGCTAGATCGGGGTCAGTATTTTGAAACTGTGATTGGTACGGGCCGGGTCATTAAAGGCTGGGACCAGGGTATTATGGGAATGAAGGTCGGCGGGAAACGTAAACTGATCGTACCGGCTCATTTGGCCTATGGTGCGCGTAAAATGGGTAATATCATTCCAGCCAATTCAAATCTGGTTTTTGAAATCGAACTGTATGATGTAAAAACACGTGATCAATGATCCTGTTTGGATCTTAAACTGATTGCTGTCATTTAAAAATCATCGGCAGAGTTGTCAGGTGACAGCTCTGCTTTTTTGCTAAAAATAATTGGCAATATCATGTATTCTACGTACATTATAAGTGAATAATAAAATCATCTGGAATATGTTGTGAGCAGGTTGAAGGAAATTTGGGGAATAGGGGTATTCTGCCTGATATTGATCATACTTACAGGCACGTCAGCCACTGCCTGGGCGGATGATCACGTTGCTCCCCAGACCTATCATTTTAATCAACAGCCAGATATTACCGAGCTAAAATTTTCGGATAAGAGTACCTCGAGTCTACACGGAAAATGGCAGTTCTTCCCGCAGCGGTTTTTGTCAGGCCCGGATGAGAGTGCGCTATCCCGAATCGTGGAGCTGCCAGCTTCGTTCAAGACGCTGACCGGCAGCAATGCCACTTATGGGACTTTTATTGCGCATTTTAAAATACCCAAAAATATGTCGGACGCCGTCTGGGTATCCAGATTCCGAGTCAATACGGGGCCTATTCCATTTATTTAAATGGCGACATCTTGCTGCGTCTGGGTGAAATCAGTCAGACACCCGCACAGCAGGTGACGGAAAAAGCGCCGAAAATTGCTTCATTTGTACCGAAAAGTGAATACTTCAGCTTAAGTATTCAGGTATCCAATTATACCCATCTGCATGGCGGTCTGGAAAAACCCTTAAGAATAGGTCTATCCAGCACAATCAATCGGCAGTTTATGGCTCAGATGATGAGTATTGCCATGGTGTGTGGAGCAGTGCTGGGGCTGGGGTTATTTACGATCATGTTTTCCATTTTCCGTGGTGCAGCACAACGGAACAGCCGCAGTATTTTTATTTTTGGTATTTTCATTATCTTTCTGGCCTTACATAATCTATTTTCTGCACCTTATCCTTATACTATTTTTACTGATATCGGCTGGTTATTGGGTTCCCGTCTGGAATATCTGTTTACCTTTCTGGCGGTCTTTTTCTTTATTACCTATATGCATCTGTTTAATCCGCGTTACCTGAAGCATGCTATCTATTATGTTGGGATAGGCCTGCTGATGCTGAATATTGCGGTTACTTTGCTGAGTGCGCCGGAAGTGTTTCAACGCTTAGCCATATACAGCAGTATATATGGCTTGGTGGTCGTGGGAAATTTTATCTATGGTTTTTACCAAACACTTAGCCAGCGTTTTGCCTATTCTCGACTGACCTTATGTGCGGTCTTTTTTCTCTGTGTAACGGTGTTAAATGACTATTTACTGCTGCTTAATGTGATTGAAAGCATCCATCTGTCGTTTATTTCTACCAGTCTATATGCTTTGCTCATCATGTTTCAGCAGTCCAGACATTATGCCCATCAGACCTGTCATACTGAACAGCTGAATAATGAATGATTAGGACTGAACAGTTCTCTGGATCAAAAAGTCAGAGAGCGCACCGAACAGCTGCATCAGCTGAATAGTAAACTTGAACAGCAAGTCAATATTGATGCCTTAACGGGAGCCTTTAACCGTCGTGCATTAAATCATGAAATTCAGAGACGCTTTGATCTGCTGGTGCACGAGCCACAGCATCGCTTGGCATTCGCCATGATAGATGTCGATTATTTTAAAAACTACAATGATTATTATGGACATTTAAAAGGCGATGAGATCTTGCGGCAACTGGTGGCAACGATCCAGGCGGTATTGCCTGAAAATGGCTATCTCGCCCGCTATGGCGGTGAGGAATTTGCCATCTTGTTATCTGGCCTTTCCAGTGAAGCGGTAGATGAGATTTTAGAGCAGGTGCTGTACGCGGTACGTGATCAGCAGCTCGAACATTTAAATCGGGCGGATTTGAAAAAATATGTCACGGTCAGTATAGGCGTCGCATATAGGGATGCGACACACTATTTTTCCGATATTCATGCATTAATGAAAACCGCAGATCAATACCTTTACGACGCTAAGATCGCGGGCAGGGATCAGTTAAAAAGTATGCATATAGCTGCTTGATGGCATCAGGTGATGAACGACATAGAAGCAAAGAATCAAAGAATCAAATAGGTGCGAGTGGTTTAAAAACATGTAGGGGTGTTCGGCCTGCTGAACGGCTGAAGAGTGTGCTGAAGCCAAGCTGCGTATAATATGTCAGTGCTGTTTGAGTGCTTTCAATTTCCAGATGATCGAGTTTTTTATGCACCACCTCCTCCAGCATGTGATTAAATAACAGGGTCCCATAACCCTGGCGTTGCATCGCACTGCTGACATAATGCATACGGATTTCTCCCTGATCACTGACCATGAGAAAACCGACCACTTTGTCATGTACGGTATAGACCCAGCTATCGTTATACAGCATTTCCACAATTAAACTTGAATGGGTAAATGCTTCAAACCAGGTTTGTATTCGGCTTTCTTGGCGCTGATGATCCAGCACACAAGAGCGAATACTGTCATGGATCATGTTTAAGATTTGAGGAATATCCTGTACTTTTCCTTCACGAATCATAATCTAAATTTAAACCACCTATATCATACGGGTGTTTCATTTAGCAGCATATGTAGTACGAAAGAAAGTGCAAGATTGTAGTGTTTTTAAGTGAATTAGCTTCAAAGTTAGGCATTCTAGCGGGTTTTTGTAGGCGATTTGTGTGTTAATAAACCTGTGTAAATAATTAAAAGCAGATCATTACTGTTAAAAATATATAAAGATAATCTTTTTAACGGCCCTTAAATAAAAATCATTTTTGCTATGCCACACTCAAACTCTATTTAATCCCAATTCGAAATATCTTGAAATGACTTAAATCGCCTATTTATCACTCAATATGTTAAGGTTTGTAAAGAAAATGAGATCAAATTCAGCATTTTCTCATCGATTAAAACTATAAAAATTGCACAATAATGGGCTTATTTTATGATCAAATTATTGGTTTTTATCTGCTTTTTAATAGCTGCTTATGCAGGATGGATGATTGGCCTCAAAATATATAGAACTAGTCACCAACGCAAAAAGTGGTTGCAAAAACTTCCTGCTTTTTTTAATTCCTCAGCAAATGTCTCTACAACCAATATTGAAGACCGCTTGCCATGTGAAGTGGTCGTTGATGCCTATGAGTTGCAGTTATTTGATGATGTGGCCCACTTATTTTTTCAAACCACGACCAAAGTGACAGAGCCTACCCAAGCGCAGCAGCTACAGCAGCAATGGCTGAATAAAATGCCGATGCAAACCACTACCTTGATCCGCACTCTGGATTTGGGGGAGTGGTCGATTTACTGGAATTTTTATGACCAATCACTGGAATATTATGTGGGACGTTACGGTATTTTTTGTACCCATGTCGACCGTGATGGTGAGGAACATAAACATGAATATTATTTTGAGCCTCGGCAGGCCGATTGTGCCTGAATCCTGAGATTTTGCTCGTAGATGAAAGAAAAGATAAGCCGGAATCGCGCAGGTTCTGATGGATTATGAATGGATATATGTCCCAATTCTATTTCATTTAGATCAACTCAATATATGATAGCTGGATTGAAGCGAGATAGAAAAAGGCAATGTTAATCGATTTCCGACAGGTTCAGCTCGACAAATTTCTTCAGCTGGCTACACAGATCGTAGAAAACCCTGCGGACTATCTGCAATTTGATTCTGTCTCTGATTTTTATAAAGCCACCTGGCTCGATGACTTCCCAACAGGAACCACCTGGTATGCTTCTGGTCTGGATGATGGGGCAGAGATATTCGATGCCATACTGTGTTATGCGCATGCCAAGTTAATCATCAGTTGTGGTGCTGAACGGACAGCCTATTTAAAGACTGACGATTGACTCTTTCGCCTGTATTTTATTGCGAATAGAATAATGACAGTCGCTAAAGAATCGGGCTTAATACATTTTGTATCAGAATCTCTGGGTTCGGGATCGTATTCTTTTGTTCTAAAAAGTCCATACCACATTAAAATAAATAGGAAAAATCATGGCACATCAATTTACTGTTACTGCAAGCATCAATGGGGTATCCATTGAGGAATTTAAACGTCTGGCAAGCGATATCCACATGCATGAGGCGGTTTGTCGCCGTATTCCTGCCCAGAACATGGAAATTCTGGTCTCTGAGAAGCAAGGGGAAATCTATACCCTGAAGCGTAGCTATAATCTGGATGTGAATATTCCAGAGATTGCCAAAAAATTGTTAAAAGATGCATTCCGTTTACAGCGTACCGATATCAGCAATCTGGACAAACTGACATCAACGGTCGCATTAGGGGCGAATCTGCCGATTGAAGCAACCTGCCAGCGTGCGGTCAAAGGTGATGAGCGCCAGATTGAGTTTCAGCTGGACTGGACGGTCAAGGTGAAAGTACCTTTAGTTGGCGGGATGCTGGAAAAGCATGCCGAAGGTGAAATCCGTAAATTCAGCCAGATTGAAATCGGGATTATTGAGGATGAGATCCGCAAAAGCCTGACTGCTTAAAGCCGGATTGTATTTAGGACGCGACATCTTCAGAAAAAAGAGCATTGTTGTCCCACAATTTTAACTCGGTTTTTATGAAGCAATAAAAAATGAAATATTAATTTAAATATATGATATTTATGGTTAATTACTATGTAGTCTCATCTTTTTTTTAAAGTTTCAATGGCCTTGTACA
This sequence comes from uncultured Acinetobacter sp., assembly GCA_947627655.1. Lineage (GTDB taxonomy): Bacteria > Pseudomonadota > Gammaproteobacteria > Pseudomonadales > Moraxellaceae > Acinetobacter. The sequence goes on from CANQWW010000006.1 coordinate 29,206, forward strand.
GGCAAAACCCTACTTTGCAAAGACCCCAATGCGAACTCAAAATATATATATTGAGTTCGCAAAAAAGTCTCTTATGCCCCATACATGACATCCTGAGCCAGTTTTAGCACTGCGTTAACACGTAGTGTAAGAATGGGTCATGTGTCATGTGTGGTATCCCTGCCACACACCTAGCTTAAACCGAATCACTGCAACTATGGAACAGCAGTGCCCGATTGGGGCGCTTTCTATTATTGTTCAGTCATCACTTTGAGCGGTTCAGGCGCTTTTTCAAACTTGCTGGTATAAACTAATGCCGTGCATATCGTCACGATACAGACAGTCCAGATGTAATACATCGCACCGATATTGCTATACAGGCTCAGCCACTGCACCAGTGGCAGGGTCATTCCCCCGGCAATGGCATAGGCCAGGTTATAAGAGAAAGAAATCCCGGTAAAACGGATTTGAGCCGGGAACATTTTCACCATGCTATACGACACCATACCGACTGTGCCTGAGCTGAGGCCGAGCAGCATATACAGTATAAAGACAGTAGCGGGGGCTACATGCCCCAAACTGTTATAGAAGATTGCTGCCATGGCAGCCACCAGTAATGAACCGAACAGAATTACTCGACCTGCACCGAAACGGTCGGCCAATACGCCGGCCAAAACACAACCGAACATTTGCATCACGATTGCAGCACTTTGCATTTTAAAGGCATCAGCACGTTCAAAGCCAAAGTTTCCCACCAATAAATTTGGCATGGCCAGAATCAGAACCACCACACAACCGGTCAGGAACCAGGTAAACAGCATACCGATGCCCACAGCGGTTTTATGCTGAGCCAATACCTGCTTGATCGGTAAGGCTTTAGCCAGTTCTTTTTTTGCTTGCATGGCTTTAAATACCGGGGTTTCTTTTAGATAGCTCCGTAAGTACAGCGCCACCAACCCAAAGATACCCCCCAAGATAAAGGGAATGCGCCAAGCCCAGGCTTTGATTTCGGCTTCAGTAAACTGCAGCGAAATAAACAGCGACATCAAGGCACCCAGCAGAATCCCGAGCGACAGGCCAGCGGTCAGTACCCCATTGGCAATCCCAATCCGGCGTTCTGGAACATGTTCAGAAACAAAGGTCCAGGCTGCCGGGATTTCTCCACCAATAGCAATACCCTGTAATACCCGCATTAGCAGCAAGAGTACGGGTGCAGTATAGCCAATACTTGCAAAAGTTGGCATTGCGCCGATCATCAACGTAGGCAGGGCCATGAGCAGGATCGACAGACTGAACAGGCGTTTACGTCCGATCAGATCACCAAAATGTGCCATGACCACGCCACCCAAAGGGCGGAAGAAATAGCCGGCAGCAAAAATGCCATAGGTATTTAGCATGGCCCAGAATGGACTTAAAGTACTGGGAAAGAAAAGCTCTGAAATGAGTTTGGCATAGAACACATAGATGACGAAATCATAAAACTCCAGCGCACCACCGAGTGATGAAAGACCCAGCGTACGTTTATCTGCTGGTGTCAGACGTGACTGTCCCTGCATATCAAAATCCATTGTCTATTTAAAGAATGAAGCCATTGTAAAAGAAGTGATTTTTCTTGAATAATTAATCTTTCTTTGCAGCAAGTAAATAAAAAGTTATCTAAAGAGGTATGATCAAAATTGATTGCGATCCGGTTTTTATTTTTATAAGTCATTTTAATGACATCCATCAAGCTGGCCTGCCATAACAGTAGGACAGGGAAAATGATTATTGATTTAAGTCAAAACCTATCTGGAGAGATCGCATACTGAGGTTGCTAATATCTATGTTAGATATTCTGCTTTAGCACTGCATAAAACTGGATTATAACGAAGAAAGATAGCGACATTTACCCAAAAGGGAGCATGAAAAATGACAGTACTGGCCGTAGCACAGCAAGGTGAAGCTATTCTGGGTTTAACTGCGGCACCTGTGGCTGAATCTGAATTCGCAAGTGAATGGTTATATCAGCTCAATGCTGCCATGCTGGACACGATGCTGAACCGGCAGGGTGTTGGGATTGCTGCGCCACAGGTTTATATTTCTAAACGGGTAATCATTATCGCTTCCCGTCCTAACTTGCGTTACCCCGATGCACCGTATATGCAACCGGTGACGATGGTCAATCCGGAAATTCTGTATGCGTCTGAAGCCCAGGTGCTGGGTGAAGAAGGCTGTTTAAGTGTGCCTGATCGGCGTGGCGAGCTAGCACGTGCGCAAAATATTACCGTACGTTACTACTCGCTAGAGGGTAAACAAATGGATACCGAGTTCAGTGATTTTGCTGCACGGATCGTACAGCATGAAATTGATCACCTGAATGGAATTTTATTTACTCAGCGTCTGCGTATGGCCACAGGGGGTTAAGTCTTTTTGATGGCGGTGCCATAAGCAAAAACCTCGACCATGCCCCCTTGCATGCCGAGTTCTGTGGTACTCAGGCGTAGACCCATAATATGGGTAGCGCCCATTTTCTCGGCTTCCTGTTTTAGGCGGAGTACTGCTTCACGCCGGGCGCGTTCCACAATGCTCTCATAACTGAGCAGACGTCCACCGAGCATATTCTGGATGTTGGCAATCACATATTTAAAATAGTCGTGTGAGATCACTACATTAGCGCTAATCAGTTGTCCTTCAAATACTGAAGTGGCGAAGCGCTGATTATCCAGGGTGATATAGGCCAGCCGCGCTTCCTGCTCTGCCAGTTCTTTCAGGTGTTTCTGTTCATAGTAGCGGCCAAAACCAAAACCTACGCTAAACAGAATCAGAAACACGATGATCTGAAAAATCAGATTATCCATGATTTAACCTGCTGGAAAAGGATCGGGGAGTTTAGCTGCCAAAGGTTCCACCACCACGGCTGTCCCATATACAAATAGCTCAGATGCCCCTTGGGCAATATTTGACGTCGAGAAACGGATACCGACGATCGCATTGGCCCCCATTTGCTGGGCTTTCTCTATCATACGGTTCATGGCTTCCTGACGCGATTCTTCCAGAAGTTCGGTATAAGCGGTCAGCTCACCACCGACAATATTTTTTAAACTTGCCAGTAAGTCACGGCCGACATGTTTGCTACGTACCGTACTGCCATAGACCACATCAATTTGCCGGCGAATGACATGTCCCGGGACAGATTCCAGATTGCTGAGTAACATCTGCTCAATATTCAATAGATAAGATGTTATGAAGATAGGAAACTACCGCTTAAAAAGCAATAAAAAAAGCCCACCGAAGTGAGCTTTTTCTGAGGGATATTGAAAACCCAGATTTATTGCTGCTTTGCTTGCTTGCGTTCAGCCGTCGATGGCTGATCACGAATGCTATCCGTCGTGTTGGTTTTTAAACCGCCACCTAAAGACTTATACAGCTCCACCTGGTTATTCAGGTTGGCCTGCTCTAGCAATAACAGCCCTTGCTCTGCCGCATAAGAAGTACGCTGTGCATCCAGTACGGTCAGATAACTGTCAATACCGGCGCGGAAGCGTGCATTCGACAGACGGTAAGTGGTATTGGTGGCATCGACCAGACGACGCTGGGCAGATAAACGGTCACCAATATTCTCACGTACCGCGAGTGCATCATTCACTTCACGGAAAGCTGTTTGAATCGATTTTTCATAATCAGACAAAGCAATTTGCTGGTCTGTTTCTGAAATCCGGATGTTGGCCTGACGTGTACCCCAGTCAAAGATCGGAATATCCAGACTCGGACCAATCGACCAGACGAAGTTACCTGATTTGAACAGGTCACTTAAGTCGGTCGACGCATAACCCGCTGAACCGGTCAGGCTGATGGTCGGGAATAAGCGCGCACGTGCAGCACCAATATTGGCACCTGCCGCAGACAGCTGATATTCCGCAGTACGAATGTCAGGACGGTTGGTCAACAGATCACTTGGAATACCTGCACCCAATGCAGATGCTTGGGTAATACGGGTAACGGTGTCTGCCGGTAATAAATTGGTCGGTACCGCTTGACCCACCAGCAGATTTAACAGGTTTTGTGCCTGTGCCACCTGAGTTTTATAGTTCGCAACATCGTTACGTGCCGTCTCTACAGAAATCTGTGCTTGACGAACCGGCACTTCACTGTCGATACCGACATCGAAACGTTTTTTGTTGAGGTTATAAGACTCAAGCTGGGTTTGCAGGGTCTGGTTTGCCAGCTTCAGGTTGGCATTGGCAAATGAATAATTTAACCATGCCTGTGCCACCTGACTAATCAGAGAAATCTGGGTGGCATCACGCGCACTTTGCGTAGCCAGATAAGTATCGAGTGCATTGTCTTTCAGACTGCGCACACGGCCCCAGAAGTCCAGCTCATATGCTGTTACACCCAAACCGACATTATAACTGGTGATGGCACCACGGCTTTGTGAATTCAGGGTGTCCTGACGTAGCACACTACCGCTGGCGCCAATCGTCGGTAAGCGATTATTTTCAGTAATCTGATAAGCCTGCTGGGCACGTTGAATATTCAGTGCAGCAGTACGTAAATCACGGTTATTGGTTAAAGCCAGATCAAGCACCTGAACCAGACGCTGATCAGCAAAAAAATCTTTATAACCTTGCTCAGCAACTGAGGTGCCCGAGGCAGACCCGAGATAGCTTTGCGGAATGTCGGCTTGTGCTACGGGCTCTGGGCCACGCATGCTTTGACAAGCTGTCAAAGCAAGCGCAAGTGCAGAAACCGCAATGCCACGACCTGAAACAGACCATACTTTATGCATCACGAGGTTTGCTCCTGTTTATTTTGTTGTTTTGGTTTGTACTTAAAGATCGTTCGAATCCAGACATAGAATACTGGAATAAAGAAGATACCTAAAAGCGTTGAGCTGATGACGCCACCCAGTACACCATAACCGACCGAGTGCTGGCTACCTGCACCTGCACCTGAAGACAGGGCCAGTGGAAGTACACCAAAACCGAAGGCTAAGGTCGTCATGATAATTGGTCGTAAACGCATTTTCGCAGCATGCATGGTCGCTTCGAACAGTTCTTCACCCTGTTCCTGAAGCTCTTTGGCAAACTCTACGATCAGAATCGCATTTTTCGCCGACAAACCAATCACAGCAATAATCGCCACCTGGAAATAAATGTTATTTGACAGGTTTGGATTCTGTAAGAGTACCATGCCGCCGTAGGTCATCAGCAATGCACCGACAATACCCAGCGGTACCACCAGAAGTACAGAGAACGGAATAGACCAGCTCTCATACAGAGCAGCCAGACACAGGAACACAATTAATAATGACAGGGCGTACAAGAATGGTGCCTGGTCACCAGATTCGCGTTCTTCCAGAGACAGACCTGTCCATTCAAAGTCGAAACCTTGGAAGCCCATTTCTGGCAGTTTGGCAATAATTTCTTCCATGGCCTGCATCGCATCACCGGAGCTGACCCCTGGTGCTGGCGTACCCTGGATGTTCATGGCAGATACACCGTTATAACGCTCTAAACGTGGTGAACCATAGGTCCATTCACCAGTTGCAAAAGCAGAGAACGGAACCATTTCACCACGGTTGTTACGTACATACCACTGATCAAGATCTTCCGGCATCATACGGGCGTTTGCTTCACCTTGCACATAGACTTTCTTGACACGACCACGGTCGATAAAGTCATTAATGTATGAGCCGCCCCATGCAATTGCCATGGTGCTGTTGATTTCTGCAATACTCACGCCTAGAGCACCGGCTTGAGCATGATCGACGATCACGCGGTACTGTGGCGTATCTTCCTGACCATTTGGACGTACACCGGTCAGACGTGAATCCTGCGCCGCCAGACCAAGAATGGTATTACGTGCATCAGTCAGTTTGGCATGGCCATTACCGCCAACATCTTTCAGCTGCAAGTTAAAGCCGGCAGATACACCCAGTTCAGGCATGGCTGGCAATTGTAGCGGCATGATGTAGCTTGCATCTTTCACAATCATGTTCAGGGCCATACCACGCTGAATAATGGCACCTACTTGTGATTCTGGTGTTGTCCGTTCTGACCAGTCTTTTAACTTAATAAAGGCCAGGCCGGCATTTTGACCGACGCCTGTGAACGAGAAGCCCGCCACACTAAACACAGATTGGACATGGTCTTTTTCATTTTCAAGGAAATAACCGGTCATGGTGTTAATGACATTGTCGGTACGTTCCAGTGTTGCGTTAGGCGGCAACTGTACCAAGGTCATCACCACACCCTGGTCTTCATCCGGTAAGAACGAAGAAGGCAGTTTCTGGAACAGCAGGACAATCACGCCCAGAACCAAGGCATAAATCACACCAGACAGAATCTTGCTGTGAGTCATGCGATTCACGCCACCTTGATATTTGACCGAAACCTTATCAAAGCTGCGGTTGAACCAGCGGAAGAAACGCGCAACCGGAGACTGGCTTTCTGGCTTGTTTGGATCATGCTGTTTGAGCATGGTCGCACACAGGGCAGGGGTAAAGGTTAAAGCCACAAACAGTGACAGGGCCATGGCAGTCACAAGGGTGATGGAGAACTGACGATAAATCACTCCGGTGGTACCACCGAAGAAAGCCATTGGAATAAATACCGCAGCCAGTACCGAAGTAATACCGACCAGCGCACCCGAAATCTGTCGCATGGACTTTTCAGTCGCCGAGACAGGATCCAGATGCTCTTCAACCATGACCCGTTCAACGTTTTCGACTACAACGATCGCATCATCCACCAGAAGACCGATTGCCAGTACCATGGCAAACATGGTCAAGGTATTGATCGAGAAACCAAAGGCATTAATGACCGCAAATGTACCCAGCACTACGACAGGAACAGCCATGGTTGGAATGATGGTTGCACGCCAGTTCTGTAAGAACAGGAACATGACGATGAAGACCAGAATAATCGCTTCAATTAAGGTTTTAACAACACTCTTAATAGAAAGTTCGATAAATGGCGTGGTGTCAAAGGCAATGGTATCCACCATACCTGCAGGGTAGTTTGGACGGAGTTCTTCTAAACGTGCCTCAACAGCTTGAGCCGTATCCAGTGCATTGGCACCAGTGGCAAGTTTAATGGCCACACCACCGGCTGGTTTACCGTTAAATTTAGAATCAAACTGGTAGTTGTCCGCACCTAATTCCACACGTGCTACATCGCCCAAACGGACCTGTGCACCAGAGGTGGTGTTTTTCAGGAAGATATTGGCAAACTGTTCCGGTGTTTGTAACAGGCTTTGAGCCGTTACCGTTGCATTCAGTACCTGACCTTCAACCGAAGGCGCACCACCGAGCTGACCGACAGCCACCTGCGCGTTCTGAGTGCGCAGTGCATTGGCTACATCGCTAGGCGTGACTTGCAGGCTGGCCATTTTGGCAGGATCCAGCCAGATACGCATGGCATATGAACCACCAAAGACCTGAACTTCACCGACACCCGCCACACGGCTTAAAGGTTCGGAAATGTTCGAGTTAACATAGTCTTTAATGTCGTCTGCGGTCAGACTGCCATCTGGTGAGTAGAATGCCAGTACTTGCAGGAAGCTGGCACCTGACTTGGTGACACGCACACCCTGACGCTGTACATCTTCAGGCAGAAGGGCAGTAGCAGACTGCAGCTTGTTCTGTACCTGAACCTGAGCGATGTCAGGATCGACACCCTGTTCAAAGTTGACAGAAATAGAAGATGAACCGTTACCGGCACTGTTAGATGAAATATAACGTAAACCATCCAGACCGTTCATCTGCTGTTCAATAATCTGGGTCACTGTATTTTCTACAGTTTCAGCAGATGCACCCGGATAAGTGGCCGAAATGGTTACGGTTGGCGGAGCAATCGTGGGATATTGCGCAATGGGCATATTGGACAGGCTGAGAATACCTGCCAACATGATCACCAGTGCAAGCACCCATGCAAAAATCGGGCGATGAATAAAGAATTGAGCCATGAACCTTACTCCTTATTGCTTAGCAGCAGGTTTTTGTTCAGTTTCTTTTGCATCATTCGCTTTTGATGCTGCGCCTGCTTGAGGTGCAGCAGCCTGAGGCTGATATGGCTTAGCAACCACTTGTTGCTCAGCTTTTACTTTGGCAATACCATCGACAATCACTTTCTCGCCTGGTTTAAGACCTTCAGTCACAATCCAGTTTGTACCTTGCGTACCCACCGTAGTGACTGGACGAGTCACCACTTTATTGTCCGCGCCAACCAGCATTGCCATCGCCTGGCCTGTTGGTGTACGGGTCAATGCCACTTGAGGAATCAGGAAGGCATTTGGAATTTCGCCCTGTACGATTTGTGCAGTGGCAAACATACCTGGCAGCAAGAGATGATCTTTGTTCGGGAATACTGCACGCAGTGTGACGGTACCTGTTTCCGGATTTACACTGGCATCCGAGAAGGCTAAACGACCTTCGACTGGATAAATGCTGCCATCTTCCAGTTTCAGTTTGACACGCGTATTGTTAGAACTGTTCAGATTACCTTTGTTGAGCTGCTGACGCAGACGCAATAACTCGGCGCTTGACTGGTTGATATCGACATAGATCGGGTCAAGACGCTGAATGGTGACCAAAGGTTCCGCCTGATTCGCAGTGACCAAGGCCCCTGCGGTAACAGAAGAACGGTTGGTCTGGCCTGAAATAGGTGCACGTACAGTTGAATAGCCTAAGTTAATTTCAGCATTACGCAACGTTGCACGGTTGGCATTCAGATCAGCTTCAGCCAGTTTCACCTGAGCGACAATATCATCATATTCCTGTTTAGAAATGGCATTGGTACCCACCAGTTGACGGTAACGGCCTTCTTTAACACGTAATACGCCCAGGTTTGCTTCAGCACGAGCAATGGCAGCGCGAGCATTGTCTACTGTTGCACGGTTGGTACTGGAGTCGATTTCGTAAAGTGCCTGACCTTCGCGGACATAGCTTCCTTCACTGAATAAACGTTTCAGCACTACGCCGGTTGCCTGTGGGCGTACTTCTGAAATCTCAAATGCTGTTGTGCGACCTGAGAGTTCAACAGACTGCTCGACATTTTGTGGTTGTGCGACCAAGACACTAACTTCCGTTGGTGGCATTTGTTGTTGAGCACCAGCTTGCTGGCCCTCTTTGGGATCTTTGCTACAACCAACAAGTGCGATACTTGTTGCTAATGCGCAAGCAGTCAGGGCAGGTGCCCAAAGCTTTGCAGACATCATTGTTCCACCTCGATTAGATTCTTATCTAAATTTTTTTATTTGCTTACGCTGTGTATTACATGCAGATGTAAGGCACAGCGAAACCTAAATAAAACTTCTTTCTGCCAAATAGACTCCCTGCAAGCAGAGCAGCTATCTCCGGCCTTTTGTAAATGCTGACGCCAGCCAAAAATATATGACTCATACTGAGTGTATGAGCTGAATATTGCTGGCTTATGTAAAGGGTCGCGCTACCATGAGCTGGCGACATAGACTGCAAACACAGGTACCCAAGCTTCCCAAAAATGTAAAAGCTCAGGTTTCTATGTCGAGGCAATCAAAACATTCGATAGCCGTGTGAAGGTAACTCTTTTAAGAATTCCGACACATATAAAATTATCTTCGCTTACTTTTTATACCAAACCAGGTGAATAAACCAGAGCATGATGCAGAAAAGTAATACAAAAGGCATGCCGACTCATTTACTAAAATGATGATTTTTTGCTTTATTTTTGCTCAAAATTCTTTCCTGATGCGACTGTCTGCTGTATGGGTTAGCCGGCATCGAATAGATCAGATGCGAGATAAATACGCGCAAAGCTACTGAAAATAAAACAAAAAACCGACATATCGTATTGCGTACGACACGCCCTAAAAACCTGATGGCTAGCCGCTACTATGATAGCGCTTTACTGTCTGTATGGAAGTGTACTTGTCAGTACACTTTTTTTCAAGTGTGTGGATTTTAAACAAAACCCACAGATTAAAGCAGCTATTTTGCCCATTCAGCCGCGCTCATTGTCGCTATTTTAGCTTTTGCTGGTCGTTTGATTTTCGTCAATATCAACCACTTGCTTCGGTGGCCAGAAGAAGTCACTCGGACGGGTCAGGAAATGTGTCATGACCAATTTGGCCAAGGGCTTCCATTGTTCAAAACGAACTCGCCGTGCACGTAAGGCTACGATAATGGTCAGCGTAAAGCTCACAAAAAGGTTGGTCAGGCCAATCAGTAATACCCCAAGGAAAGATACAATAATCAATCCGATATCGGGGCCGTTGATATTCATGAGACCTTGAATAAAGTTAGCCGAGGCAAAGGCAATATGCCGGATATCCAGGGGCAGACCCAAAATAAAGCCAATCGTGCCCATACTGCCCAGCATCACACCGAAAATAAAATTACCGCCTAATGCACCCAGATTACGCTGCATATACTCGGCAAAGCTATTTAACCGTTCTTGACCCATCAAACGTGCCAAGCGTGAATGTGCTTTCAGGCGTGGTCCGATTTTGCGGTAAACGGCCATATTGTCAAAATAACCGGCCAGCAGCCCAGACAGGAACAGACAGATACCGGCTATGGCGGCATGCGGAATGGCAAGTGAGGTAAAAGGATTTAGCTCATGCAGGGTTTTGGCTGCTTTGGCATGGTTCATCAGCGGTTCATGTAATGCGACATCCCATAGCACGGTGATGAGTGCAGCAACCGGAATAGCAATTGAAATATTGCCTAGAATTGCGACAAACTGGGTCCGGATAATATTCACAATCAAAGCGGCCAGTTCGGCTATCTGTGCCGTTTTAGAGCCTTTACGCTGCTGTACGGTTGAAGCCAGTGCAGCTGCGGTCATGGCGGGCTGCTTGGTCGCCACAGTAAAGTGCAACACATGAATCAGCATAAAACCCAGAGAATAATTCATGCTGTAGCTAAAGGCCTGCATCAGCGGTGCCAAGGTGAGGCGGGTCATCAAGACTTTTAGGGTGGCCATGATTGCAATAATGGCTCCAGCCCCGGCAGCTGATTTATACATGGCCAGAAAGCCACTTTTATCGGTACTTACATAATGCTCTCCGGTTTTCGAGGCATTTTCAGTCACCTGTAAGGCCAGAAGCTCGCTGTTCGTCGCCAATAAGTCCCGGACACTGCGTTCGCTATAGAGTGCCTCGGTAATATCCACCAGAAAATTTCCCATGGATTCATAACGCAGTTGGTCATCATCCAGAATCATGTTCAGGAGAATTTCAATACGCTCCAGACATTGTTCCAACAAGGCCAGCATATAGGTCAGGCTGACACTGACCCCGATACGTCTGGTGGAGCGGCGAATTTTTGCCATGACATCATGACATTGTTCCAGCATCACCAATGCTTGGGATGCATCAGGTAACGCAATCGAGTCGGTCAGGTCTGCATGCTGAAAGCATTTTTTATATTGCTGAATGAACTCAATGATTTCACGGTTTTGCACCAGAAAGGGGGACTCATATTCCATCAGTTCAGGCTGGGCATTAATAAACTCAGGATGCAGACCAATACCACTGACCCGATAGGACAAAATGGTAATGGCCTTAATCAGCTCATCTTTAATGCGGGTTTTTTCCACCTGATTAGAATGCCCCTGATTGAACACACTAAACAGTTGCTGCCAGTCCTGCTCACTCAGATAATCCAGCCAGTAACGGTCACTGCGCTCATTAAACACCCGGCGTACCAGTTCTTGCAGACTTTTATCATCCGGAATCAAGGGCAGAATGTGGGCGCCAATACGCTGGTTGAGCTGATTCCAGAAACCGTCCAGAGACAGAATGCCGGTATCGGAGAACAGGCTGGTCTGCTTGTAACAGTTAATGATACGCAGCACAAACGTTTGTAAGGTGGTGACTGCGTTCGGGGTAATCAGTAATGCCTGTAAAAATGCCTTAAATTTTTCTTCAATTTCTTCTGTATCTTTGCTGTCCTGAGGCCGGATCCGGTTAACGAGTTCAATCAGTAGCTGTTCATCCAGAGCAGCTCGAGGTTGCTCAAGCTGCTGCTGCATGGTGTGAAAAATATCGGAGAATTTAATATGCATAGGCAATGGAATGGTTCTATTGAATACGGTGTAAGGCAAGTTTGGCCAGGTTGATCAGCGCCTGACGGTATTCGGAGTCAGGAAGATGATCCAGGGCAGCAATGGCTGTCTCAGTTTCTTCGGTGGCGCGTTGACGGCAATAGTCCAGCGCACCTGAGGCATTGACAATTGTAATGACCTGTTGCAAATGATCAGTCCCGCCCGTCGCGATACTTTGACGAACAATGGCGTGTTCTTCACCAGAGGTGTTTTTCAGTGCAGCAATCAGTGGCAGGGTCGGTTTGCCTTCCATCAGGTCATCACCGATGTTTTTACCCAGGGTATCTGCATCTGAAGTATAGTCTAGAATATCATCAATAATCTGAAAGGCATTACCGAAGTGGCCAGCAAACTTGCGCAGTGGTTCACGGAATTCACTTTTATCTGACAAAATGGCTGCACCTTCGGTGGCCAGCTCAAATAGGCGAGAGGTTTTGCCGTGAATAATGTCCAGATAGGTCGCTTCGGTCGTGTCTGGCTGGTGCTGAGACTGTAGCTGTAAAACTTCACCTTCGGCAATTTCACAGGTGCCGGTCGAAAAATCTTTCAGCAAAGTCATATTGTTCAGATCAACCAGCAGGTCAAATGCACGTGAAATCAGAAAGTCACCGACCAGAACCGCAGTCTGGTTATTCCAGGTGGCATTGGCCGTTGGACGACCACGACGCAGGCCAGATTCATCGACCACGTCATCGTGGACCAGCGTGGCTGTGTGTAACATTTCAATAATTGCAGCCAGTTTACGGTGTTGTGCAAGATCTTCTGCACCACATGCTTTTGCAGCCAGCAGGCACATGATTGGGCGCATACGTTTACCGCCTGCTTCGACAACATGTTTGCTGACGGCCATGACTAAGGCAACTTTTGAAGTGATCCCCTCATTAATAAATGTATCCATCGCAGCAAAGTCGTGTGCCACTGGAGCGAGAATATCTTGCTTAAAGTCGATGGTCATGTGAAAGGGAACCTCTAATTTGGTAAATCTCAAGTCTGTAGTTTAACAATTTATAACATCCGTGAAAGATAAGAAACGAACAAACCCTGCTAAAAATCAGGTTTTTAAGATTAAAAACATCGATTAAGCCCAAGTTACCCCTCATCCTGCGGGATAGATTTATCATTACAGGTCAAAGCGCTAGGGCAAATTTGGGTTTTGTATACGCATCAAAAATGCTTCACTGCCATGTTGATTTTTGTAGCAAAAGGCTTATGAGTCGCTGATTTTTCTGGAATAAGTATATAGTCAATTGAGTATAAAAACACGCCTGCCAATATTTAAGTAAAATGGCTTGTTGTTTATCCAAATATCCCTTAAAATCTTTGCCCTTGTATAACCCCCAGTGGCGTTCGTCTTAAGATCGGTATATCCCTTTATCGGCACGACGACACGGGCATATTGGAGTACATTATGTACGCAGTAATCCAAAGCGGTGGTAAACAGCACCGTGTAGTTGAGGGTGAAACCCTTAAAGT